>CAZZXJ010000035.1:0-20438 GCA_964657905.1 uncultured Stigonema sp. | reverse complement strand
AAGGACAAAGGACAAAATAATTCATGGCACGCGCAAAGTTTGAAAGGAATAAACCCCACGTTAACATCGGTACGATTGGCCACGTTGACCATGGTAAAACCACGTTGACGGCAGCTATTACCATGACCTTAGCAGCCATGGGTCAGGCTGTGGCTAAGGGCTACGACCAAATCGATAACGCACCAGAAGAAAAAGCACGGGGTATTACCATCAATACCGCTCACGTAGAGTATGAAACTGGCAATCGCCACTATGCTCACGTAGATTGCCCAGGGCACGCTGACTATGTGAAAAACATGATCACCGGTGCGGCTCAGATGGATGGTGCCATCCTAGTGGTTTCAGCTGCTGATGGTCCCATGCCCCAAACCCGCGAACATATCCTGCTAGCAAAGCAGGTTGGTGTTCCTAGCCTAGTAGTCTTCTTGAACAAGGAAGACATGGTAGACGACGAAGAACTACTGGAACTGGTAGAACTTGAAGTCCGGGATTTGCTGTCAAGCTACGATTTCCCCGGTGACGATATCCCCATTGTCAAAGGGTCCGGTCTAAAGGCACTGGAAACAATGACTGCTAACGCTAAGACAAAGCGGGGTGAAAATGAGTGGGTAGATAAAATCTACTCATTGATGGATGCCGTAGACTCATACATCCCCACTCCTGAGCGGGATATTGACAAGCCCTTCCTGATGGCTGTAGAAGACGTATTCTCCATCACAGGTCGTGGTACTGTAGCGACTGGTCGGATTGAGCGGGGTAAAGTCAAAATCGGCGATAACGTAGAACTCGTAGGCATTAGACCCACTCGTAGCACCACCGTAACCGGGATCGAGATGTTCAAGAAGAGTCTCGAGGAAGGTATGGCAGGGGATAACGCCGGCATCCTGCTGCGCGGTATGCAGAAAGCCGATATTGAACGGGGCATGGTCATCGCCAAGCCTGGTTCCATTACCCCACATACCCAATTTGAAGGTGAAGTGTATGTCCTGACGGAAAAAGAAGGCGGTCGTAAGACTCCATTTTTCCCCGGCTACCGTCCTCAGTTCTATGTGCGGACAACCGATGTAACTGGCACTATCAGAACTTTCGTGGCTGATGATGGCAGTGAAGCTGAAATGGTAATGCCCGGAGACCGCATCAAGATGACTGTGGAACTGATCAGCCCGATTGCTATTGAGCAAGGAATGCGCTTCGCTATTCGTGAAGGTGGTCGCACCATCGGTGCTGGTGTCGTTGCCAAAATCGTCAAGTAGCACCTTTTTACCCTAACAACCAAGGAGCAGAGATGGTACAATACATCTCTGCTTTTTTCGCCCAATAGTTAGTTGCTAATTGTCAATTGTTACCATAGCAACTAATAACTAACAACTAACACCTAACAACTCACCAGAACCAGGACAATTTAAAATGGCAACGCTACAACAGCAAAAGATTAGAATTCGCTTGCAGGCTTTTGACCGACGCTTGCTAGATACATCTTGCGAGAAGATCGTAGACACAGCCAACCGCACTAATGCCACAGCCATAGGACCTATTCCTTTACCAACAAAACGGCGAATATACTGTCTATTGCGATCGCCTCACGTGGATAAGGATTCGCGGGAACACTTTGAAACCCGTACCCATCGCCGGATTATTGACATTTACCAGCCGAGTTCTAAAACTATTGATGCACTGATGAAACTTGACCTACCATCGGGTGTGGACATTGAAGTAAAACTGTAATTTGTCATTGGTCATTTGTCATTGGTTTATTAGTTGTTTACAAATGACAAATGACTAAAAAGGTCACTTATCACTTGTCTTCACAAATGACAAATGATTAAAAATGATAGAATGTGAAGAGAGTACGGGAAAAGTAGAGAAAAATATATTTTAAAGGTTAAATTTATACTAAGGTAACAATGACATTCTCTTCTAAAATTGCGGTTCGTGAACTACCTCTGTTCCCGTTACCGGAAGTAGTTCTGTTTCCCACCAGACCATTGCCCCTGCACATCTTTGAACCTCGCTACAGAATCATGATGAACACGATTTTAGAGAGCGATCGTCGGTTCGGGGTTTTGATGGTAGACCCAGCGAAAAGCACACTCGCCAACGTTGGCTGCTGTGCAGAAATCATTCATTACCAGCGGTTGCCAGATGACCGGATGAAAATGTGGACTTTGGGACAGCAAAGGTTTCGCGTCCTAGAGTATGTTCGGGAAAAGCCTTACCCCGTTGGCTTGGTCGAGTGGATTGAAGATCACCCACCCGCTAAAGATCTACGATCTATGGCAACTGATGTAGAACAACTTCTGCGAGATGTTGTACGTCTGTCAGCCAAGTTAACAGAACAAAACATTGAACTGCCAGATGATTTGCCTGATTTGCCAGTGGAACTGTCTTACTGGGTCGCGAGCAATCTCTACGGTGTTGCTGTAGAGCAGCAGGTATTGTTAGAAATGCAAGACACTGCCACTCGCTTAGAAAGGGAAGCAGAAATTTTGACTTCTACTCGCAATCACTTGGCAGCTCGTACCGTCCTCAAAGACACCTTTAATCCAAAGGAATGAATGGTTAGTGGTTAGTAGTAACCACTAACCACTAACCACTAACCAATTGGTAGAACATTGTAGCTGCCGAAAATCTTGAGTATTTCTGTGTGGGTAACTAATTCCGCCATCGCAGATTGCATTTGAGGCTTGGTGCCATCTGCTTCTATATCGATGAAATATAAGTATTCCCCTAGCGATCGCTTTGTCGGGCGAGACTCAATTCGGCTAAGATTAACGCCTAGATTGGCAAACACTTGTAGTGGTTTAACCAATGCACCTGGTACATTGGCAGGCATACTGAATGCTAGGGAGGTATGACTGGTACTAATTGAATTCGTCTGATAGGTGGCGCTCAGTGGACCCTGACTCACTACCCAGAAACAAGTACGGTTTTCTGGAAAGTCGTTAATACCCCTAGCTAGTATGGGTAGGTGATATAGTTGCGCTGCTCGTTGAGATGAGATAGTCGCTGCTGTCAAGTCATGCTCTAGTTGCAGCAGCGCCTCGGTCGTCGAGTTTATGGGAATTAACTCGACAGTCGGGACAAACCGCTCCAACCATCCCTGACATTGTGCTAGGGCTTGCGGATGAGAGTATATTGTCTTGATGTGATCTAAGCTTGCAGCGCAGGAAATTAATGCATGGGCGATTGGTAGCACCAAAGCTAGCTGAATTTGCAAACTATCCATCTGCCACATTGTATCTAGGGTCATGGTCACACTACCTTCAATAGAATTTTCTACCGGTACAACAGCTAACACTGCCTGACCTTCGGCAACAGATCGTAGTGTTTGGGCGATGCTGGGATAGGGGCATAAAATAGCTTCAGATCCTGTAGTTTTTGTCAGCCAGTTCAGATAAAAAATAGCTGCTTGTTCTGTATATGTGCCTGGAGGTCCTAAATGTGCAATCGATAGGGTCATGGGGTTTAGTATGATTGTCAGTTTGATTCGTAGTTAAAAAATTTATCTGTCAATTGATGTAGAATATAGATAAGGTTTAACCCTAAATTACTACAAGGAATGGAAAGAAAACCTGCGGTTGTTGAAAAAGTACATCCAACACCCATGCACCCTGTTATCTATAATTTCTCTCACTAAAGATATCCATCAGATGATGATTCAATATCTGACTAATGATGGATCACAACAAGCCAATACAGTTTGTAAAATATAAATTTATGTTATCAAAACGTTACTTTTATACAATCAAAACACAATTAAAAAAAAATAATAGAATCATAAAACAATTATTTTCATCTGCTCATGCTTACTCGGTTTACTGCCTCTCTATCGGTTGAAATCGCTGTTCCAGAGCAGCCTATTCCCATTCAGCACTACTTACGTCAACCCCAACGCTTAGTTAGTGCCTTAGTTGACCCCAGCCGGGTTCAGCAGGTTTCTGATGAAATTTTTCGCTTGAAAATGCGTCCTCTGAATTTTATGTCGCTCAGCATTCAACCAACTGTAGACATGAGAGTGTGGGCAGAATCAACTGGAACAATTTCTGTACAATCAATAGGCTGTGAAGTACTTGGTGTTGAATATATTAACCAGCGGTTTGCTCTAAATTTAAAAGGGCATCTGTCTCCCTACGAACTAAGCACTGGTACTCGCCTGAAAGGAAGAGCCGACTTGGAAGTACAGGTAGATTTACCACCACCATTTTCCTTCACACCCAAGGTGATTTTAGAAGCAACTGGCAATAGTCTGCTCAAGAGCGTTCTGTTAACCATTAAGCAAAGATTGCTACACCATCTTTTGGCAGATTACCGGCGGTGGGTGATATCACAAACAAAAGAAACACAGCTTGGCAATGAAAGTGTTGAGTTGCCAATCCTGAATCCTGATTGACCGAGAACGGGGTGTGGGGTGTAGGGTTTGGGGTGTGGAGGAAGATAAAAGAACCACACCCTGTTAGGGGGAAGCCGCCCCTACATTTATGTATGAAATCAAAGGAAAATGTATTTCGAGAGGCGTAGCGCTCCTAGTTGCAACGTCCTTGCGTGAAACCCCTGCATTTATGTATGGGGTTCCCTACACCCTACCCCCTACCCCCTACACCCTTTTCATTCCTGGCTTCATGTGGTTATTGAGAAGTCAGTAGTCAGGAGTTATTATTAATATTCTGACTCCTGGCTCCTGACTCCTGGCTCCTTGTGGTTACTGTTGGCAAGGACGAAAGGACTTGCGATGCAAGCGTGAGACACCATACTGTTGCAGCGCTAGAAGATGTCGCTGACTTCCATAACCCTTGTTACGCTCTAAGTCATACATGGGGTACGAAGATGCGAGACGAAGCACTAAATCATCACGCCAAACTTTAGCAACAATGCTGGCAGAGGCAATAGCGAGCGATCGCTCGTCTCCTTTTACTATTGTTTGTTGCGGCAATGGTAAGTCGAGAACCGACTGATTGCCATCAATTAAACACAGAGCAGGCTGCACCTTTAGTTTAAGAACAGCCCGCTTCATTGCCAGCAGTGTTGCTTGTAGGATATTGATCTGGTCAATTTCGGCGCTTGTTGCAAAGCCGATTTTCCAGTCGCTTGCCAATGTACAAATTTGCCGTGCTAACTGAGTTCTTCTTTGACTAGACAGTTGTTTGCTGTCTTTTATTTTGGCTGCCATCAGTTCCGGTAAAGCATGCTCTGGTAGGATCACTGCTGCCGCAACTACAGGACCAAACAAAGCACCTCGCCCCACTTCGTCTACGCCTGCAACCAGTCCTTGAATGCCTGAGGGCATGGATAACTCCAGCCAATTTACTTCCCGAATAGGTGCTGGCGACCAAAGAGTAGCGACAACTTGCTCTGTCTTTACCATAAGTTTTGTTAAGTATCAGATGTCATAGACGTATCTGTTTCTATAGCAGAGGAACGACGGCGACGGCGACGGTTGACAGAGGAGTTGCTGCTAGTTTCATCATCCTCCATCACTGGTAACTCTGATACCTCAGTTGGAACGGAAGCTAAGGGTTGGGTTGGTAGTTCCACTCTTGGTAGTTCCACTATTGCTTCAGGAATTGCAGGTGGTGCGATAGCAGTTGATTCTGAGGTTGATGCCGTTGGTGTAGCAGGAGCCTGCCCTGGTAGCATGACGTTAATAATGATAGACTTGGTATTTTTTACCTCCCGATTTAAACGCACCAAGGGAGAAACTCCCATCAAAGCGTAAACATCTTGTTCTTTTGGTGTCATTTCTACAGTCAGAATCTCTGGTGGTTCTACTACTGGTTTGACTGGCTCTAACTTGGTAGTTTTAACACGCTCTGTTTTTTCACCCCAAGCCACCACTTTGTTAACACTGGGTAAAGATAAAGATATTTCTGGTGGCGCACTAGGAGCATCCTCTTCAACATCAATTTCAAACTCTGGCTCATCGTTTACAAAAGCTATTGGGTTAGTAGTAATCCGTGGCTCATCTTTGCCATTCGTCCCATTTATCCCCAAACGAGTACTAGTACTACGGCGGGTACGACGCTTTCTGCTATCGCTGACTTCGTGATAGCTAGGATGATTATCCAGATTCAGGGCACTATATTCAGTATCAGTATCGTCTCCTTCGGCAATTTGATGATCGTAAGTTTCCCGTGGCTCGGTTATGCGGGAAACTGGCAACCGCGGCTCCTTGTGAGGCAGAGATACAAAGCGCTCTGGGAATTCTGCTGGTGTTGGCAATCTGCTTTCAGTTTCTCCTGGCAAATTGACAATATGCCCTAACCCGCCACAAGTGGGACAAGTCTGACCAAACAATTCGTAAATGTTTTGACCTTGACGCTTGCGGGTCAGTTCTACCAACCCCAGCTCGGTGAGTTGGGCAATCTGGGGACGAGCTTTGTCTGCTTTGAGTGCTTTATTGAAATGTTCGAGAACCTGGAGTTGATCGCGTCGCGATTCCATATCAATGAAATCCACGACAATCACCCCAGCAATATTGCGTAGCCGCAACTGGCGGGCAATTTCTGTTGCAGATTCGCAGTTTGTCCAAAGAACAGTTTCTCGGGCTGTTGCTGATCGCGTAAATGATCCGGAGTTAACGTCTATTACCGTTAATGCTTCCGTCGGCTCAATGATAATGTAGCCTCCACTCGGTAAATCTACCCGTGGTTTTAGTGCTTCTCGAATCGCGGCATTGATGCGGAAGTATTCTAAAATCGGCTGGCGATCGCGATGATGATCGATCAACAAACCCTGTGGAGTCTGTCCGCCACTCCAGTTCTGCAAATACTGCTTCACCCGCTTCAAACCAGTACTGGAATCTACCACAATCCGATTCACGTCTGCGCCGTACATATCCCGCAGTACGCGTTGGATAAAATCATCGTCTCGATTCAGCAGTGCTGGGGCGCGAGTAGATTGAGCTTCCAGCTGGATTGCCTCCCATTGCTTTTGCAGCGCTTCTAAATCTTCGATGATCGCTTCTTCTGGCTTGCCCTCAGCTTCCGTGCGAACTAGCAAACCCATCCCTGCGGGTTTGATCAAAATTGCCAGCGCACGTAAGCGGTTGCGCTCGCTTTCACTCTTAATCCGGCGTGATAAATTTACACCTCGTCCATAGGGCATCAGTACTACGTAACGTCCGGGCAAGGTAATGTTACCCGTGAGCCTCGGTCCTTTCGTACCCGTTGGCTCTTTCATCACTTGCACCAGTACTTTTTGCTGCGGTGCCAACAATTCCGTAATTGCCGCTGCTGTGCGTTTTAGTCTCAGCGGTCCTAAATCTGTCACATGGATAAAGCCGTTACGCTCCGGATCTCCAATATTGACAAAAGCTGCATCTATCCCAGGTAGTACATTTTCAACCACTCCTAAATAGATATCACCGATTTGGTGATGACCGGTGGCGACAACGAGTTCCTGTATTTGATCTTCCGAAAAGACTGCAGCAATTTGATGCTGCTCCGCGATGATAATTTGTTTTGGCATTCAATTTCCTCAAAAATTAGCAGCACAAACACGCTTGAAGGCTTGTTATTCGTTTCACTCCTACAAGCCCTAAACGGTGCTGCTGGTAATAAAAATTGTGAATCAAGGAACTACTTACGCTCTAAGCTTGCGTTTACACGCCTGATCATTCCAGAACTGCTGCATATTATTTAAGCAATTGAATCATCCCGTCCGTGGTTAATTTTTGATGCAACGCCCTCACCACAGAAAGTTCTGTGTCCTGAGTTAGCTTTTTACTCACTACACTTGATTTGAAAGCAAGCGACTTGAGTTGTAAAGAAAAAGAAACTACTTCTTTTTTCCATCCCCTGGACTTGTCCTTAAGGGTCTACTCAGCACTCAGCAAAGCCAGTCGCCTGGGTCGGGAAACCCTCCTTCAGCACCGCAGAATATTCGGAGGGAGACCCTCAGACGTACTGCTTGCTGGCTCCTCAGCACTACTAAAGTGTAGGTTGGCGCATTGCAGCTGTTTGAAAAAGCATAGAGTTGGAGAAGCCGACGGAGCTTATTGTTGGTAACTGATTCACAAGATAGCTCTAAAGAGAGAGTGTTCTTTTTTCTGCCTCAGTTTATCTGGGATAAAATCCTAGAAATTACACTCTAATATTTTCGCTCTAGCGCCCTGAGTACCAGGGTAGTGAATCAGCTCAATCAATGCAGCGCCAGAAAATTTCTCTTCATATCATTCTAACGCAACCTTGTTAAAAATCAATTCCTATGCTCTCCCATTAGAGAGCAACTACTAGCAAATTGCCCTCTAGGGATTAATCCCCTAAAACTAACCGATTGCGATGGATGTGTAGCAGATGAAATTCTGCCCTTGCCACAGGCAAGACACATGTGGCTACATGTTCTAGCATAGACAAGATTTGTTCAGGGCGCAATACTGTGCCGTCATTGTAATAGCTACCTACATAACGCAGGACAACGACTGACTCCTCTTGGCGATCTTGGCAACGGACACTTTGCTCAGCCGGGGGAACCCCACGAAGTTCTGAGTGGCGGCTTCCCTCCGGGTGACCCTCGTCCCTCGCTACCACAGGCGACTGGGTCGGGGAACCCTCCCGCAGCACCGCAGTTTCTTTCAAAGAAGAGAAGTCGCAAGGAGGAGCCAGTGCTGTTCCCGCAGCGTCTTCCTCAGGAGAAGACGGGTTTCCCGCGAGGTGCAACTGGCGTTGGTTTCCTCCTTTGCCAACTTCGGGGATACCCTCAGACCTACTGCAAGCAGAATCACCACCGCTCACACTTCTCTGTGAGGACAAGTTTCCTTGTCTTAGCGGTTCGATTAATTCTAAATCAAACAAGCGATCGCGCACATTTACCAACCGAGTGTTACCTGACTTAGTTGTTTGCTCCCACCAAATCTCATCTTTTCCTTTAATTGTATCAATCCAGCCTTGCCATTGTGCAGTTGTTGCTTCACCAATGTAAGCCACAGTAATTAAATACTCAGCAGCCTTCAACACTTGGGCTGCCGCACTAGCTTTTAGATCCAGCGTTTCTACATTATATATAGGTATGTCTGGTGGTAGTGCAAGAGCCAATTGCGAGACGAAAGTATCAGCATCAACCGAATGAGTTAACTGAAAATCAACAATTTCACCGCTGCTAGTAGATCCTAACGGCAAAGCATTCGCAATAGAAATGCGGGGAGTCGGATTAAACCCACCAGTAAAAGCAACTGGCAATCCTGCCCGCCGCACAGATCTGTCAAACAGGCGCATTAAATCCAAGTGGCTCACCAACGCCATGTTGCCCTGCTTACCAAACCAGACACGCAGTCTTTGTGCTTTGGTAGTATTTGGTACGAACTCACCAGTAAATTCCGGGATACGTGGGGGATCAATCACGATATTATGACCAAAGTCAGTGCCGCAAACTCCACAGTGAGAACAACCATCAAAAGAGCAATCTGGTACAGTTGCCGCTTCTAAGGAACGTTGTAAGTCTGACATCAGCCACTTTTTGTCAATACCAGTGTCAATGTGGTCCCAAGGTAGGGGAATATCTAGGGAGAAGAGACGTTCCGGCGGAACGTCTGTACGGGAGTGGGGTAGAGGAGACAAGGAAGACAAGGAAGCATCCCTCTCCCTTGTCTCCCTTGTCCCCGCGTCTCCCCCTACTCCTTCTACCTGAAAAAGGTTCCACTCGCCGTTCTCGACTTGGCGGTATTTCCAGTCCAAGCCAGCTTCGGCGATCGCCACGGACCAAGCTGTAAAAGCTTCATCTAAATTGTCGTACCAGGAATCCATACCCGCGCCCAGTTCCCAAGCACGGTGCAACACGGTTGCCAAACTGCGATCGCCTCGACCAACAAAATCTTCCATTGCCGAAATGCGGACATCGGTGAAATTCACCTTCACGGACTTCATCCGGCGGAATGCCTGTCGCAGTAGCCCTTGCTTGCGCTTAAACTCATCAGTAGAAACCGAGTGCCACTGAAACGGCGTATGCGGCTTGGGCGTAAAGTTAGAAATCGTCAAGTTAAACCATAACGGTTTTCTGCCTGAAACCCAACAAGATCGCTGTAGCCAGCTTACCGTTTCTGCAATACCCAACACATCGGCATCGGTTTCACCTGGTAAGCCGATCATGAAATACAACTTAATTTTATCCCAACCTTTCTCACTCGCTGTTTTCACACCCCTCAGCAGTTCTTCGTTTGTCAAACCCTTATTCACAATGTCCCGCATCCGCTGGGTTCCAGCTTCTGGGGCAAAAGTCAGTCCACCTTGCCGCATACCACCAAGGATGTTGGCAATATTTTCATCAAACCTGTCTACTCGTTGGCTAGGTAGAGAAAGGGTAATATTTTCTTGTTTTAAACGATTTTTGATTTCCATCCCTACTGCGGGCAGAGACAAATAATCAGAACAGCTTAGGGATAGCAAGGAAAACTCATTGTATCCAGTTGCTCGCATTCCCGACTCTATGGCTTCCACAACTTTTTCTGGTTCTACATCTCGCGCTGGTCGAGTCAGCATTCCAGGTTGACAGAAGCGACAGCCACGAGTACAACCGCGCCGAATTTCAATCGTCAGACGGTCATGCACTGTTTCCACATAGGGTACTAGCCCGATGGAATATGCTGGCATCGGCGTCGCCACCCGCCGGAGAATTCTTTTTGGCACATCTGGGCGGTTAGGATGAACTGAACCGCTACTCCCCATGTCGTAAAACTGAGGGACATATACGCCTGGTATTTGAGCCAAGTCCAGCAATAACTCTTGGCGGTTCAATCCGGCTTTTTTACCTTCTTCCAAAACTAAGCCAATTTCTGGCAGCAGTTCCTCCCCATCGCCCAAAGCGAAAAAGTCGAAGAAGTCGGCGTAAGGTTCAGGATTTGATGTTGCCGTTTGTCCACCAGCAAAAATTAACGGGAATGAGGGATTGTTAGTTGTTGGTTGAGGGGAGGATGAGGAAGTAATTTCTTCCCCGACTCTCTGCCTTTCTCGCCATGTCAAGGGGATACCAGCTAAGTCCAACATTTCTAAAATGTTGGTTGCTCCTAGCTCGTAACTCAGACTAAAGCCTAAAATGTCAAATTGGGAGAGCGATCGCTTTGACTCTACCGCAAAAAGCGGTGTATTTGTTTCCCTTAGTTTTGCCGCCAGATCAGGTCCTGGTAAATAAGTGCGATCGCATAACTGGCGCGGTTGGGCATTCAAAATATTATATAGGATGATATGCCCTAAATTAGATGCACCGACTTCATATACTTCTGGATAAGTTAATACCCAGCGTATTGCTGCCGTATCCCAAGGTTTATGTACTGCTAAGAGCTCGTTACCTAGGTAACGAGCAGGCTTTAAAATATCCGATGTGATTAATTTTTCTACTGCAACAGTCACGCTCGCTATCTTCTAGCTACTTTAATTACAGCTACTCACCTCCAACCTTAGCATTGATTCGGCGTTCTCTCCAGAACGGAATTGTTTTTGGTGCAAAACTCTTTTCGGCACACACCACCGTAGCTTCTCCCAAAGTCCGGCTAACCGCCTCAAATGCAGCTTGGCCTTCAAATATTTCAAAAACTTTATCAAGTTGAGTAAGTTCAAAGATAATTCTGATTGATGGAGAAATAGAGCAAAGGCTAAAACGCCGTCCTAAATTCTGAGCTGTTTTTAGGGCTGACACCAATGCCATCAAGCTAGCGCTGTCTAATAACTCTACTTGCTCTAGATCTACTAGCAATATGGAAATCCCGTCTTGTGCCAATGCTGTTGTTAGGTCTGTCTCAAATTCTAAGGCGTTTTTGGCATTCAGGCTACCTTGGGGTCGAATAACTGTAATTTTTGGATAATTTAGTACTGCTTGCATTGTTACATCCTATTAAAGTTAATAAACTTTAAAGTTTAGATGTATTTGACCATAAACTGTTTGTTCTGACATCGACCATTCGTATTATGCCTCTTTGCTGAATCTTTATGGCTGTAGAGTCTTTGTTTAAAGATTGTCACAACTTTTAAGAAAACTGTATTAAAAGATACATTTATCTTAATAAACTCAAAGAAAACGGCGAGGAATCCCACTCCTTGTAGGGCGACGCGAGGCCGTTTTGGGCATAGGGCATAGGTAACGCACCCCATGCCCACGAAATCCCACTCCTTTTAGGGGTGGGATGAGTTTAAAAAACAATTAGACCGAGGCAGCTAAAGTCCAGACCATTAACTGCTTGCTAAGTAAATAAACCTTATTTGTTCTAAGACCTAAGCCGATCTATGTTAGTAGGATCTGAAGGTTAATTACTCTGCTTTTTAACTCTTCGTCTGCCTTGCCCTCAGGAGAATTACTTAGACAAGTAGCTGTGATCTATATCACCAATACCTTGTAACCTGGATCACGCTTTATCCAAGCTTTTGCTTGGGATAATTAGTATTTAAACATAGTTGGTTTATTTCTTATGAGAACTAGGTACGCTATTCGTCAATTGGTAGAAAAAGCTCTTGATATTAAAAAATTAACTCCGGAAATAGAAAATGAAATAAACTCAGAACTGACCGAAATGGGTTACATTTCTGATGTTGATTACGAAGCTTTGGAACTATTAATGGCAGAAATGGATGCAGGGCGAATTCAGTTAGTGGCTAGCCTTGGATAGTCATCCGGGCTGCTGAGCATTGAAGTTCCTTCGCAAAATTAAGTTAACTCAAAAAATCGCGTGCCTCTATTCTCTGTTTAACTGAGTGTTCCAATAAGTACTTTGCTATACTAATTTTCAGCATACCTCACTTTGCATTTAAATAACCTGAAAAATTGCCAATAAAAATATATAGAGTGGCATAAACTATGCTAAAGTACTTTCTCACTTGCATTAGTCAGTAGTAAATTGCCATGCAGTTCTCTTCAAGCATGTGCGGCCATTTTACTCCACAACTGTGGACGAACTCAAGAACACTCAGTACTCAGGACTTTCTTTGTGGGCTTGCCAAACTTGATGAATAAACTGATTGAGTTGAAGCTTTGCAGTTGAGTCAGTTCCGGGTTTTGGTTCTTTTGCCAAAACGATGCTCAACAGCGTAATGACTTCTGTGTCTAAGGCTGGTCGAAATATATCTATAGGCCAAAGTAGGTCAGATGCATCTCGCAAGTCAGTTATTAGCGGCGGTTCTGAAAAATTGGTAGCCAGGAGTAAAGGACGCACCCAGCACAATTGACGTGAAACCACAACTTGAATGACTTCTGCATACAGCCTCTTGTCGCCATGTTCTAAAGATACAATTTGTCCTGGTTGAAACTTGGGGCTAATCATCAGCTTGCTTTAGATGCAACAATTGTGTTGCTACTTCACTCCTGATTAATTCTAAAACTTGGTTGTAGCCTGATAGGAATGTTCATGGCGGTTTGCTTACAGCAATTTTCAGGTAAATAGACCACATTGTCAGGGCGCAAGGCCGCTGCGCCCCTACGACGGATTGGGGTTCATAAAGATGAAAACGGCTGTAAGAATCACGAATACACCTCGCCTGATCTCTTATGTGGTATTCTATCTATGGTGGCAGGGATTAATCTGTATAAATCCCTATCAGGGATTAAAATAAGCAATTGGACTGCGGCAATCAATAACTGCCTGCAAAAGTTCTGATTGCCCTAGTATTTGCGTTCAGATGCTATAGAATAGGTCAAGAACTGTTAAGCAAACGCTGAGCAGTGACTCGTTGTAGTTAATCAACTAGAAAAGAACAAAGAGCCGTGTCAGTCGAAACCCTTGAAAAGCGTTCCACATCCCGTAAGCTAGCCCCGCCGTATCGCGTTTTGCTCCATAACGACAGTCACAACTCTATGGAGTATGTGGTGGAGGTTTTGTTAACCACAGTACCTAGCCTTACTCAGCCTCAAGCTGTAAGTATCATGATGGAAGCCCACACTAACGGAATAGCGTTAGTCATTACTTGCGCTCAGGAACACGCTGAATTCTATTGCGAAACCTTGAAAAATCAGGGTTTGTCTAGCACAATTGAACCTGATGAATAAGCCAAGGGGTGTCACCACTGCTAATTGCTAATGGCTAATTGCTCTACTACGATTAGCCATTAGCCATTAGCAGCCTTATATGAAAATAAAATTTCTCCGTCTAGCCCACTACCCTGCCCCTATCAGGCTGGGCTGCTTTGTGGTGACTTTATTAGTACTGTGGTTTCCCTTCGCTGCACCGATTTACCTACTTGTCAAAGATACTAACTTAGTAAGTATATTGACAATAGTACTGCTGTATGCTGAGTTTATCCTCTTACTCAGCCTATGGGGCAAGTACGTCTACAACAAACCCCAGCTACTGCAGCACTATGGCTTAGAAATAACGCGGCAAAACGGTGTGGATTTGCTGCGTGGTTTGGCGATCGGGACAATTAGCCTTCTGATACTATTTGGGTTAGAGGGAGCGTTAGGTTGGCTAGTATGGCAACAACCTCAATCCTATGGTTACTTCCGCAGAGTGATTTTAGAAGGTTTAATAGTAGGCTTAGGCATAGGATTTGCTGAGGAATTGTTATTTCGTGGCTGGTTGCTGGATGAGTTGCAGCGGGATTACACCCTGCGGATCGCACTTTGGGTAGATGCCTTTTTATTTGCAACATCACACTTTATCAAGCCCCTAGAGGCAATTATTCATACACTACCTCAATTTCCCGCTTTATTACTACTGGGGTTAACGCAAGTATGGGGAAAGCGTTGGCGGAGGGGACGCCTCGCCTTACCAATTGGTCTGCATGGTGGTTTAGTCTGGGGATACTACATCATTAATGTTGGGGAATTAATGAAATATTCTGGTCAGGTTCCCGATTGGATCACTGGTGTGAATAAGAATCCTCTAGCTGGGGTGATGGGGTTGGTGTTTTTGAGTGGGTTAGCGTTGTGGATGAGGGGGCGAAGCAGGCGATCGCTCCTTGGCATCGATATTACGAAACTGTGAAGTAGTTCCGTTTGGATAGCACGCAGCATTAAATGTCCTCCCGTGGGAAGTTAGCCCATTCTTCATTGCGGGCTGCATCAATTTCATCTGCTGACGGTGCTTTTCCCAAAGCAGCACACAATCCCCATAATGATTTACGGGGAGTAGGCGGGTTATCCACTAATTCGCGCTCGATATCAGGTGCTATTAGCTGAATTAAACGCACCTTATCTACCGTTGAAAGCTGCTTTGCTAGGTTGAGAACTTCCTGTAGACTCACAACTTTGTTCCTACTTCACCTGCGAAAATTCTAGCAGCGTTCAAAGTGACACCTGACAAATTGATGGGAATAAAGGTTTTTGAGAACAAAGAACTACGAAACCACCTCAGCTACTGTTCCCACCAAACAAGCTCTATCCAAATTAACGCCACTCAAATTCGCACCCTCTAATTCAGCACACAACAAATTCGCACCTGTCAAATTCGCGCCAGCGAGATTGGCACCGCGTAAGTCGGCTTCCTCCAGATTTGCCTCACTTAACAACGCCCCTTGCAAATCCGCACGACATAAGTCTGTGCCTTTGAGATTTGCTCCAGTCAGATTCACACCACGCAAGTCAGCACCCCGGAAGTCAACACCTTGCAAGTTAACATTCATCAAATTAGCTCCACTTAAGAAAGCGCCAGTAAAAGATACATCGCTAAGTCTAGCTCCCATTAAGTTCGCGCCGCGCAAATTGCTACCCCGCAAGTCAGCGCCTGTCAAATCTGCTTGCATCAGGTTTGCCCCCATCAGGTTCGCCCGCAAGTCAGTTTGGGCAAGGTTTGCACCCATTAAGTTCGCACCTTCTAAATGCCCACCTTCTAATTTAGAACCAGTGAAATTAGTGCCGACAAGGGTAGCACCAGCAAGATTGACGCGGCTTAAATCAACGTTTGATAAATCCTCGTCTTCTAAAGAAGCTCCAGGCAGTTGTTTGAGTTTTCCTAAGCGAATTGCTTGAATGTTCATATTAGTTACGAAATATCTTCTTGTTGAAGGACACTTTCCAACAGCGCTTTTAACCTGAGTATGGAAGTGTCCTCCTCTTGGCGTCTACGTGGTTCGTTAAAACATATTAACCACGAAGTCACCAAGAACACGAAGAAAGTACAAAAAGTTACCTTGTATGTAAGTTCTGATTTATACTAACACTAGTCTTTGTTTCGCTATCTAACTTGCCATCAAGTAGCCACATGCTAGCGCTGACTTTGGGTGTCATCAGGGGTAAGTCGAGTCCCTGTTGTAAACCCATAACTAATAGCTCTAGGGTATCTAAAAGTTTAGGGTCAAAGCGACGCGATTGTTGTTGACTGCACTCTGACAATGCTTGACCAAATATCTCTTTTTGACTCAATTGAGAGGTTTTTTTCTGATTTACCCGCCATTGAAAGTCAGCAGCTAACGCCAAAATTCTCGACTCTAGGGGAATTTGGTCCCCTACTAACCCTGCTGGTTCCCCTGTACCATCCCACCACTCGGTTTGATGAGTGATAATTTGTGCTACCGCCCGTAACTGTGGCATTGTTCGCAACACCTGCGCTCCCGGTATTAAAGGACAACTGGGCGCATCTTCGTGATAGCGGCTGTTCGTCTCCTTGGTCAGAACACTTTCTGCTGTTTGTAACGGATCAATGCGGTGCAATAAGGAGCTTAGCCGTAGGCGCTTAATTTGCCATGCGGGAAGATCTAAAAGCTGCCCCATTGTTTCGCAAATCGCTACCACTTCTGCCGCCGCCATTGGGTTGGCAAGATCGCGAAGATCCATGATTTGCGCCATCCGTAAAAATGCCTGGATTTCGTTAGAAACCAAGTTGCGATCTAGGGCTTGGTGGCTAGGCGCTGTGGGCACAGATGTTTTCACCTGCCCAATCTGGAGGTAATCTACTACGCGGGAGACTACTGTCCCCAAGTGTTCTGGTGTGGTAAGACTAGGCTGAATTTCCTGTTTGTGGGCAATGAGTTGTTTCGCCAGTTCTGGGTTGTAGCGTTCGATGTGGGCGATCGCTAACAGGGCTGTTTCTTGCACTAACTCTGGCTCAAATGTCCATAAGCCATAGAATTTTCGCTCTATGTCCGATGCGGGTAGTCCAGCAGAGCCATAATCAGCTTCTGATAACTCTTGACAAATTACCATTGCTGTGTATTTGGGCGATAAAATAATCAAGTGCCACTCCTGCGCCACGGGATCAGCAGGCTCTAATGTGACTAAGTTGACATTGGGCAGGACTCTTGTGGGTTGTTCTGCAAAGCCAGCATCGAGAGCAGCCATGATCACAATTTGGCGCGATTTCTGGGCTATATCTGCATAGCGGATCGCTTCTTGCAAATACCATTTCCCCTGCTGGAAAGCTGCGATCACTAGGGGTGTACTGTCGTCGGTTAAAATATGGTCTTCCAGTGCATGACACAGGGAAACTAGGGTGTTTTTGTAGTAGACGCCGAATCTAATTGGTCTAGTACTGTGACGATGGGCTGTTTCGAGTTGTTGGAGTATGGAACCTTCTAACATGGGTGTTGGGTTTTTAAACGAACCGCCAGGACGCCAAGAGAGGAAAGAGAGTAGGGTGGGCACTGCCCACCACATACTCAAATGGTGGGCATTGCCCACCCTACAAGTTATGAAACACTTACTAACTGTTTTTCTTTTGTTTCAATAGGTGCGGAAAGTGCTTCTTCTAAGTCGGCACAACCCAGCTTTTGTTCTAATATTTTCATAACTTCGCGTCCGAAGTCATTAGGGTTTTGCCGCCATGCTTGTAAGCACACTTCGCCAAAGAAGGAACCAAGGGGTTCGGGATTCCATAATAATTTTTTGGCATTCCACGGCATCAAGTTCATGGGATCGTACCCTGGTTTGATAATGCCTTCTTTGAAGGCATATTCTTCTAAATGGGTATGGGGTTGTAGTCCAATAAAGAAGATGGCAGGTTCAACCTTATCAACACCAAAGATCCGTTCTAGTTCACGGTGATAGGCGATGGTTTGGCGAATGGTTTGGGGGCGTTCGTCAATGACGTTAAAGGAGTAGTTGACGGAAACTAAGTCGTTGAAACCTGCGGCTTTCAAGTCGCGGCAGTTTTGCAAGACAGTTCGCAGGTTGTAACCCATGCGCATTTTTCGCACTAGTTCCTGAGAACCACTGGTAATACCGATTTCAAAGTAGTTCATCCCAGTTTTTGCCATTAACTCGCACAACTCGGGGGTCAGATTGTCGGCACGGATGTATGCTGCCCAGTGAATATCCGTCATCCCCGAATCGACGATTTTCTGCAACAGTTCTACAGCATCATCAATAAATTTTCGGGCTGGGATGAATTGGGCGTCGGTAAACCAAAAGTTGCGAATGCCGCGATCATAAAGTTGGCGCATTTCGGCAACGACTTCAAGGGCGGGATTAATGCGTACCTGTTTGCCTTCGACAACCGTGTAAATGCAATAACAGCAGTTGTGGGGACAACCACGTTTGGTTTGCACACCGATGTAAAAGTCTTCTTCTTGTAAGTAATAATTAAATTCCGGCCAAATGCTGTCAATATAGTCGTAGTTACAAGCGGTTTTTTGTATTGGAGTAGGTTGTTCGTGGATCAGGCGATCGCGTGGTTGAGTCAGTCCCACCACATAACACCGTTCATCCATAAAGTCTGTTCCAGTTAAGAGTTTTTCCAGCAATGTTTCGCCTTCACCCACAGATATTATTGTTCCCTTGGGCAAGCTTTTACTCAACTGTTCGTAAAAGACGCTGACTGCACCACCACCTACAAGTATGCGGGTATCTGGATTATATTTCTGAGCACGTTTGAATCCGCGTTTAATTAATCCCTGGTTACGCCACAGTTCTGTAAAGTAACCTGCTAGCACGCGCAAGCCCCCGATTGCTCCATGTAATTTCTCTAGGGGATTTTTAGCGTAAAAGATTTCAAAGGAGTATTGTAGTGGGTTTCCGCCGCGTCCGCCTACTGGAGCGTAAATTTGGATATCCCGCCAAGAAAACACTAACAGTGTTGGTTTAAATTCATCAATACAGCGATCCAGTTCCCTAGCGTAATCTAAAGGTGGTACAGTTCCTAGATCAAAGATGCGCTGTTCGATTCTGGGAAACAGCTTGTGGACGTGATCGCTAAGATAGACAACCCCAATCGGAAATATAGGGTTACAAGGAAGGCGAACGTAGAGAATTCGGTTTTCGATAATTGCTGTTTTAACTTCCATCTTGCCGTTCCTTAGGAGAAAATGAGATCAAAATCTGGTCTTAAAGTTTTTTTGAGTCACATCTTGCATCTGCCTTATATATCGCCAGGTAATAAATTCAGCTTCTAAAAGCTTCTGTCCACTTTTCGTGGACTAAATATTGTTTTACTGTGCTATGCGCGAGGACTTAGGCTATTAGAAAAGTGATTTTGTTTTGCAGGCGGGTGAAAGCATGGTGCAAAATGTGAGTTTGAGTTACTCTCCTCTATTCCCATCGTACTTGACATTTAAACGGATTATTGTTAAAAATTTATCTTCTGTTAGCATCTGTGGAAATAGCAAAAATCCTGAGGCACTTTAGATGTCTACAGATAGGAATCATATTTGAATTGTGAAAATGCGTTGCCTCAGAAACCCGGTTTCTTTAAGAAACCGGGTTTGTCCGCCTTCACGAATCATTTAGGATCGCTAGAGATGTTATGAAATTGGTTGACCTATAGCTTTACCATAACATTCACTGATTCCTAAGCGCGATGATCCACAAATATTCGTGGTGGGATATAGGAAACAAGAAATGCAGGAATTCGGTGCTGTAAAGGCAAGGGAATAGTTACCATGCCCGATTTGTCTATGCCTTAAGGAAGATATAGCTTTTTTCAGTAAGCCAGTCGATAGAATAGTTGTTAATTGATTAATATATGAATGCAAAAAAAGCATAACTTTTTACAAAATTTTCATATTTCCGCCAGTTCTGAAGATAGAAATGATCTAGAAAAGTTCAGTTGGTAGTCGAAGTTACAGCTTGCGGGGATCACTCAGTGTTAATTTGGCAAGTGTAATATAAAATTGTGGCGTACATATCTTCAGCAGTTATGGCTCAAATACTAGATTCTCTACCACCTGAGCAATCAGGTAAGATTCTTTGCTGCTACGTTAATGCCACGAGCAAAATACAGGTAGCTCGCATCTCAAATATTCCCAACTGGTACTTTGAACGGGTTGTTTTTCCAGGACAACGGCTAGTGTTTGAAGCCCCACGAGAAGCTCATCTAGAGATTCACACGGGCATGATGGCAAGTGCAATTTTGTCGGATAACATTCCGTGCGATCGCCTTGCAATCAACGAGCCTAGTAGTTATGGTCTGGTAAAGGACTCGGAACCAGTCAGAGAATCTTTCAATAAAAAACCAATTGTGCACGAATTTAATACCAAAACCGGAGATTCGATAAAATCTTTAACAGTCGCTGGTTTAGTATCCATCATTGATTAAAAAAAAATTTTGCTCAATTCGAGGGTTGCTCTTGTCAGCAGCCCTTTTTTGTCATTTGTCA
>CAZZXJ010000034.1:10666-20446 GCA_964657905.1 uncultured Stigonema sp. | reverse complement strand
TCATTGGTCATTAGCTTTGGACAAATAACAAATAACAAAATTGCCAAAGAGGTTGCCTCATGCCAAAAGTTTTGCATGTGTCCAGTGAAGATATTATTCGTAACATTAAACTCTCTTGCCAAATTCCTGGCGTCGTGGAGGCGATCGCTACTGAAAAAATTATCGCTGAGACTGCTCTGGAATTAGGTATTACAGTCACGGAACTCGAACTCCAGCAATCGGGAGATAGTCTGCGATTAGAGAATAAACTCGTAAAAGCTCTCGATACTTGGACATGGCTGAAAAAACATCATCTGTCTTTGGAAGACTTTGAAAAATTAGTCCACGCCAAAATTCTCTCTAAGAAGTTAGCAAATCATCTATTTGGAGAGCAAGTCGAACGGTTTTTTTACGAACACCAAATTAATTATGCGGCAGCGGTTACTTATGAAGTCATTTTGGATGATCGAGACTTGGCTTTAGAACTGTTTTATTCTCTGCAAGAATCTGAAATTAGTTTTCAAGAAATTGCCCGTCAATATATTCAAGATCCAGAACTTCGCCGCGCTGGCGGATATCAGGGAACCCGCCGTCGCAAAGATTTTCGACCGGATGTTGCCGCTGCTGTATTTGCTGCGACTCCGCCGCAAATTCTCAAGCCGATTACTACTCCAAAAGGAGTGTATCTCATTTGGGTGGAAGAAATTATTCAACCGCAATTAGATCAGGAGTTACGCCAAAAAATTGTTACAGATTTGTTTGATGCTTGGTTAAAGCATCAAATCGAAACCATGGAAATTGTCTCCCAGCTAGAATCAGATGCCAATTTTCAAACATCTGAAGAACTCCTGAAGCAGGCTTAATTACCATATTAACTAGAACTTAGGCATCGTATAGACTTATAAATGGGCAATATAAAATTACTTTTCTTGTCCGTATTTTGTCTTTCTTATTTTTTAGTTCATGTACAAAATAAAAAATAAATATGTCTTTCTATATGACCATTAAAAACATTCATTGAAATTTTTGTGGGAATACATATTTTTGTATTTTTAGCAAGTTATATTAATGATGTAACTAAAAAACAAAATTTTGGTTACAGAAATTTCAAAAACAAAGTACAAGTTACCAGGAGCAATCTATGATTATTAATGACTTGAATACTCTGGAAGTTGTTGACGGAGCAAGTGTTGTTGGTGGTTTCTTTGGCGAAGGTTTCAAATCCACTAACGTATATACTACCGTTGATACTTTCGTATATGGTCACCTTGCTCAAAGTCAAGGTACCGCCAATGCCAGTGGCTCTGGTACCGCTACCGAAGTTGATAACAACACATCAACTACACCTTACAGTTCACACTCTGATGGCTCATCAACCTCTGCTTCCTCTGGTGGTTACTACTGGTACTAGAAGTAAGGATAATGTCTGAGTTAGACTGTGATTCTGCCTCCTCTAACTCTCGCTATAGTAATCCTAAATCGTCGTAAACAATAAGATGTTAGTAGGGTGGGCAATGCCCACCATGGTCAGGCTTAGTAGGCATTGCCCACCCTACTTATGAATTTTACGAATTAGATAGGACTGCTATATCGTTTCTAATAATTGACTCTTGTCATGATATCGCTGAAAGCTATTAAAAAGCTTTTAGCGATATACCTATGTCATAAGGATGTTTTATGAGCAGATTAAAAATTTCCGACCTTAGTTTTTGTGAAAATCAACTTCCTCGTAATAGTAAAGTGCAAGGCGGATTAGGTCCTTTGTTCTCTTTCAGCAAAGTATATATTTCTAGCACTACTGACTCTACAGGTGACCATATAGCCTACTTTTTTGACAACACAGGCAATTCTTCTCAATATTTTGTAGTCACAAACCCACCTGCTCAGGGTGTAGCTATCGAAGGCGCTGAAGTTAGTACTAGTAATGATGGTATTATAAGTAATACGCAGATCAAAGCTTTTTCGATAAATGGTAGTCTTCTTTAAGTAGCTAGAGAGCCAGTCCACTAATATTTGTTGACAAAGATACTAAAGTGTGGGCTACGATAAAATAACTTTTTCAAGGGAATCATTCGCTTAATAATTTTTGGCGATTCTCCTTCTCATATGGTCGCCCCTGCGCGAACGCATTCATATTTTCAGACCAAATGCTTCGCCAATGCCATCCCCAGATTCTGGTTTTTTTCTCAATCCCTTCTACTGGACCGACTCTCTAGTAACTAACAGTTTCTAAAGCTTTCATAATTTTGTTGCGATTCAATAAGTTATTGAGTAGAGGTTGAACAAAGCTCCTCAATCAATACGGTTCGGATAAGATATTTTACCTACCGATAATCCTTGTAGAGACGCGAAATTTCGCGTCTCTACATAACAGAAAGCACTACAAACAAACCTTAACCGAACCGTATTGGCTCCTCAATAGCTTTCTTAGAATTTTCCTCGTCAACAAAAATAGGTTGCAAAATCATGGCTTGCGATCAAGTTGTAGTCAAACGGATAGCCTCACCTGATGGCAAGATAATAGCAGAGGGATCACATAAATCATAAACCCCTTGATCTTTAAAAAGACAAGGGGAACCATGAATAGTAAACATTTGGAAAACTAGTATCAGGATGAAAATATAAATTTTTTAACAACATTGAGAATGCTGAAATTTATATCTGGTAACGAGCAAATCACCCAGTTACATATTCTTAATTGGCTAAAAAGCATTTGCCGAAAAGGAAATGCTAGTAGCCGAAGATGAGGAAAAGTTCTTACCATCGCTAGCAAAAGCATCTGCCTTTGCATAGGAATCAGTAATCGAATAATTATAACCAGTAACGGCACTAGTATTAGTCTGGGTAGAAGTAAAAGTCTGAGATCCGATAGCATCTGCATTAGCATTTGCAACACCTAACCCAGGTTGAGAAAATGTTTGAGCACTAGCACTAGTCCTGAGACCCCCAATGATGCTGTTTTCCAATTTTGCTAAATCCAAAAATTGTAAGTCAGAAATAATCATGGTTTTAACTCCGAAATTATTCAATAAATGTCCCACTGTTAAAATTTAACAGATATGAAAGTACTTCGGCAAGTGTCATATCTCAATAAAATAACATTTGCGTGCAGTTAGTTTTTTCCGATTAATTTATCTGTAATAGTGCCAGTTAGAGGTAGTTACTTTGTGTCTTCCTTTTAAAGAAATACCAATTACACCATAACAAAAAAGTAAAGCTAAGCTACCTGAAGGTTCAGGTGCTAAGAGTCTTTCTACTAAAGCTACATTTTTGTTACTAGTAAAAGAGCGTAGCAGAGAACCTTGAACAGAAGCTGTAGCAAATTCTTGATTTACTGCAAGATTAGTCCTAGTGACTGAATTACTTCAGGTAAAATTGTCGCTTTTTTAAAATGCGATAAAATTGTTATTGCCTTCCGTAACTACATTTCCTGGTTGGCTAAAATGTAAGCTCTTGTCAAATTTATGCAAAAGTTAAGTAAGGCAATTGTAAATAATACTTAATTTTAATATAGGACTCCGAGCAAAACTAGCATTACCGGAAGTTTCACCAATGCTAGTTTCCACCCCAGCCGCCCGTTGTTCCAACATCTCGTTGAGCTCATCCGGCGAATGCTGTACAGTTCCTCAAATTCGGATACTTATCTCCAGGAAATCCACTGGAACCCTGTGCTGCAAGAGCCAATTGCTGTTCCACTAAAGACTTATACAACCGCGATGTCCGTCCATCACTGAGCAAACTGCCGATGATATCATATACTACGTTATCTGGATGGGTAATTGCTGGACGGTGATAGCCCTCAAAATACCAAAATTGAGAAGGTAGGTGTAAAGTTACGAACTGCGTTTGTGTTTGCTTTGGTTCCGCCGGAATTTCGGTAGGAGCTTTTGGTTTTGTCTCAGGGAACTCCAACAAATAAATTATCCAATATTGTGGGGCGGGCAGGATGCCCACCCCAGAAGAAATAGTTGGATATTTTTTTACTTGAAAATCCCTCATAGCGACCAAGTTGTGGCTAAACTGACATCTTGCACCTTCTCAAGAAGGGGTAGGTGGGCAGTGCCCACCCTACGAAATCATAAGCTTTTTGTTGCTCTGATTTTTGCAACAAGAGAGTGGTGCAAGATATGAGCCTCCAACTAGCGGCGTAGACGCTCTTAGCGGCTTGTCGTCAGACATCGCTTGCAACAAATGAAAGAAGCACATTTTTTCTCACTTTCTGAAAGCCATGCTGCATAAGGGTTATAAAATGTGCATCTTAGGAGTAAAGCAACTTCTGGTAGCAATCCCCACAAGATGAACGTTATAGTCAAAAAGGTAACTCACAACTGATGCGACAATTTCGGCATTGAGTCGTCTCTACAAATCGTTACATTGATTCGGGTTACGAGTTTCTGGATGCTCTGCATCCTTATACTTAAGTAACTAGTACAGCGGGCGCGGAAATAAGCTGACCATCTGCAAAAGATTAAAAGCCTTATTTTCTTGGCTTTTGACTTTTGAATGAGTGAATTTTGACGAACGCCTTGCGGTACTAGGCTGGTTCATAAGCAAAAATATAAAGTAAAGTTCCACTACCTGAGAAGCTACTTACCCAAATAGGGCATTAATCTTGTATTAAGCTTTCTACGGTTGTGTACTTGACGTTAGACAATAATGCTACCAATTCCATTCCGGCGGTATTTATAACTGTTATGAGAGTTTTTAATTCTTCCCCACCCTCAGAGGTACAAACCCGTGTCCGTATTTTACAAGCGGCACAGCGGTTATTTGCATCCCTTGGATTTGATGGCACAACAACCCGTGATTTAGCACAAGCAGCAGGTGTAGCTGAAGGCACTCTGTTTCGTCATTTTCCCAATAAAAAGGCTATTTTGGTTGAAGTAGCGACTCAAGGATGGGTGGAGATTCTTACAGATTTACTGACAGAATTAAGTGAAATGGGCAGCTATAAGGCTGTAGCTCAAGTTATGCGTCGCCGCATGTGGAATATGCAGAAAAATGTTGACATGATGCGGGTTTGTTTTATGGAGGCACAGTTTCACCCAGACTTACGAGATCGCATCCAATCGGAAGTTATTGACAAAATGACCGATGTTGCCGAAGCTTTCTTTCAAACAGCCATGGATAAAGGTATCTATCGTCAGATGGATGCAAAAATTGTCGCCAAAGTTTTCTTGGGAATGTTTGCAGTCGCAGGCTTTTCCAACAACACCCTAATGGAACCCGAAGCCTCCCCCCAAAAAATGCAGGAAATGGCAGAAGGTCTCGCTGACATCTTCCTCAACGGTGTGCTAGCTAAAGACTAGAAATTATGAATGATGAATTATAAATTATGAACTATAAATGCTGAAAAATTTCATAATTCATCATTCATGATTCATAATTTTTTGCGCTTGTTGACTCCACTGTTGCACTTGCTCAATCGCAGGACACAAATCTCGCCGTTGCATCGTTGCTACAGACAACCGCAAAACTTGTTGGTGCAATCTGTGAGGGGGTATAGTCGCCAGCTGTGCAGCAGAAGCAATACCCGCATGCAACAATAATCCACAATATTGCGTTCCCACACTAGGAATACGAGCTAAATCCGCTAACGCCACCCATTTATTGACATACTGAAGATGAATCTGTAATTTATTTGCCAGCGCTAGCCTAGCATCTGGAGTTTTTCCCTGTTGAATTAGGGCTTTAGTTGTTGTAATGCCACAGTTTTGGAGTTGGGATTGTTCCTGTAGGCTCAATCCTGGTAATTGCCCAATTTGCCAGTCACCGGATGGGATATTGTTCACACTAGGTTTATGTTTAGAAGACATTCCTTCAACAGATAAATACAATTAACTGAACACTGTTGATTTTAAATCTTTTGCTTCAAGTTCGTCGTCATGCTGATACAAAACACCTCTAATTCCCTCATTGATACCCTACGCCACCGACGGCAACAACTAGCCGCCCTGATAAATTTTCCCGCAATTCTTTGGTCTGGAAGTATTAGTCCGCGCAACTTTTCAGCAAATGTCTTTCCCTACCGTGCTAGCAGTCATTTCCTCTACTTTGCCGGATTACCACTACCAAACGTGGCAATTCTCCTCGAAACAGGCAAACTAGAATTATTTATGGATGATCCCAAACCAAATAGCGCCCTTTGGCATGGAGAAATGCCAAAGCGTGAGGAGATTGCCCAGATGATTGGAGCGGACGCTGCCAGACCAATGGCAGAATTAAGTTCATGGGTGGAAGGTGCGGCAACAATTGCCGTGCAGGATGCTGCCACTTGGACGCAACAGTCGCAGCTACTGAGTAGATGCATTTTCCCGCAAAATCTACCGCAAGGAATTGACTTGGAGTTAGCCAAGGCTATTATCTCTCTACGCCTCACCCAAGACGATGGCGCATTAGCTGAATTGCGCTCATCTGCTGCTGTCACTGTAGCGACACACAAAGCTGGCATGATGGCTACAATGAGCGCCAACATAGAAGCAGAAGTCCGTGCAGCGATGGAACAAGTCATCATCGCTCATAACATGACCACTTCCTACAACAGTATCGTTACCGTTCACGGCGAAGTGCTGCACAACGATCAATACCATCACCCCCTGCAACCAGGCGATTTAGTACTTGCTGATGTCGGCGCCGAAACGTCCAGGGGTTGGGCTGCTGATGTCACCCGTACTTGGCCTGTTTCTGGTAAATTCTCATCTACTCAAAGAGATATTTATAATGTCGTTCTAGGGGCTCATGATGCTTGCATTGCCAAAATACGTCCGGGTGTCGAGTATCAGGATATTCATCTTTTAGCTTGCAGTGTCATCGCTCTTGGGTTGAGAGATTTAGGCATTTTGCAAGGAAACCCCCAAGATTTGGTAGAAATGGATGCCCATGCGCTATTTTTCCCTCATGGAATTGGTCATCTTATGGGTTTGGATGTTCATGATATGGAAGATTTGGGAGATTTAGCAGGTTATGAAGAGGGACGACAAAGAAGCGATCGGTTTGGCTTAGGCTATTTACGTTTAAATCGCCCTTTACATCCAGGGATGTTAGTCACAGTTGAGCCTGGTTTCTATCAAGTTCCAGCAATTTTAAATGATGCCCATCTGCGTTCTAAATATCAGGATGTAGTCAATTGGGATCGCTTATCTCAATTTGCCGATGTCCGGGGAATTCGCATTGAAGATGATGTTTTAGTGACAGCAGAAGGTAGCGAAGTTTTAACAATTGGGTTACCTACGAATGCTAGCGAGGTAGAGAAACTTGTGAGTAATAGTAGATAAAATAGTACTAATTCAAAGTGAGAAATTCACCTGAGTTAAACCTTACTTTGGACTTTATAATGCTAACTTAACCGTGCCCAAATAGTGGTACGCCAAACCAAGATAAAGGCAGTTCCACAGATTAAAGCCCCTAGATTCCACTTTAAAGAATTTCTGAGCAATTCTTGACGGGTTTGATTTTCAGCAACTTTAGATTGATTCTTAATGTTTTTTTGCATTTGCAAAATTTGTGTTAGCAACTGGCTTTTAATATCTTGAGTATTTTTGAAGTCTGGTTTACCTTGATAGTTTAGGAAATGAAATACTTTTTCTAAATCTTGGTCAGTTTTTACTTGATTCAATATTTCTTTAATTTGTTGAATTTGCGCAAGTTTTTGAGATGACTGGTTAACAAGTTGTATCTGATTTTGCTGGTTAATTCGTAAAGTATTATTGATCCCTAAAGGAAGTAGTAATATAAATAATATTCCCACCACCAAAGCAGCCCAAGATAAAAACTTCAGAAGACGAATTTCTATTTTTTCACGAAAGTTTTTTTCGCCAACAAATACAAATATCAATCCTATTAAGGGTACAGGTGCATGCTCTACTAACGACCCAATAGTCTGAAATTCCCAAACAGGATTAGTAAAGTGTAATGGAATAAATATGTTCACGAAGTCAATGAAGGCTAGTAGCAATAAAGCATAACCTCCGCAACGAAAAGTAGAATTAGAACCCCAATGATATTTTTCTGGTTTATTCATTCGATTTTGGATTTATTAATGGAAAGTGGGAACTCCACCAGTTATACCAAGGAAACCAAGCTTTTTCTAAAACTTGATAAGCTGATTTAGAATCACCATTGTTTACTGGGGTAGATAAATTTGCCGATAGACAACGTCTATCTAAAAGACTTTCATCACCCAGTAACCAAGGTTGTAAACGATTCAAGCTGATGTCGTAACTGCGTCGGTTACGTACAAATTGTTCTGTAGTTACTGTGCTACCACCACGGGCATTAATACAGCTACTAAGATATGCTTTATTTTGATAGACAAACATTCCATAAAAACCTATTCCTTGCTTCTGACGTAAATCTTGAAATAGCTTTCCTGGAGGTAAATTAACTCCTACATATGTTTCGACAATTTGTTCAACATTACCTAATGTACCCACTATGTACTGCATATCTATATCCAAGGGGACACCATTTTGAGTATAGTGATAGTGTCTAGCTGCGATGATTGCTTCATACTTTCTTGGCTGTTGAATAACTATATTAGTTAATGGTTTACTTTCAGAGATTTTTCCTTCAGTTAATGGGATGGTTTCAGGAAAAGTAAACGCAGCAACTTGACGATTTGCTGCCTTTGGGTCAAAACTTAATTTACCTATAGTAAAAAAAACTCCTGCACAAGTTAGACAAAGCAATTTATTTCGCATCTCTAGCCATTTCATTGCTTTGTTCACTCCGACGAATTTTCTAATTTTGGCTTTTTTATTGCAGGTAAAAATAGTAGAAAAATCCAAAAGAGACAATAGAGATAGTGGAAAATATTTCTGCACCAGGTGGTCCATGCCAATATTCAAATCCTTGGCGATTATGAGATGCTACTAAAAGCGCCATCAATATTAGTCGAAATGTATTAATAGTAAATGCTAAGGTAATAGCTGTGATTACTACTAACACTTTTTTTCGTATACTTAAGGATAGTACTACGATTAAAATTAATGCTAATTGTAACAGTGTGACAATAGCATCTAAACCTGAACAGCCATCATATATTTCAATAGTTCCTGTAGGAAGAATTACATCTATCCCTTTACGAGATACATTAAATCCTAAATACCAAAAGATAAAATTTGTAAATTTTGCAGCTAATTCACTGATATTTAAATTCTGAGAAATTAAGTTTGCTATTAAGTCTGGGAATAAGAGAGTAAGTAAAAGTATAAATTCCTGTTTGTATTGCTTTAATCCTTTAACTCCAGATGCAATTAAACTTAAACCTAGGAATGAAAGCAATGTGCCGAATTTAATATAAAATGATTCAAACCAAAATAAAGAGACAGTTTTTAAAAGGATAGTAGTAATAATTAATAAGCCAAATAAACTAGAAAACACATCGCCTTCTGTGTTCAAAATGTGCCGTTTTTGCCATAGAAGATATACTATAGCAGCCCAAAATAACCCACTAATCGTCAGCTTGTCAACATTACCGATGAGTTTCCAACTTAAGTTAAGATTAATTAATCCTAAACCAATAGCGATCGCCCATAGCCAAAATTTTGAGTTATGCAATCTTTTTATTTCCATCACCCGAATCTTTTCTTCTTCAATACCTGAGTTACACCGCCACAACCAGCAAGAATGAGTATGCCGAGGCTCGGTGAAAATTCGTAGGGAACTGTAGCAGTGTTAGCGGTAACAGTTCCTAGAGTGAAAGTGGAACTGCCTTGGTCAGTATCATCACCAAAAAATAGATAATTTGCTGTTGTGTAGGGATTGTATGGGAGAGGAGGTTGGCTAGTAGTAGGATCAAAA
>CAZZXJ010000034.1:0-10566 GCA_964657905.1 uncultured Stigonema sp. | reverse complement strand
AAATGCTAAAACCAGTGGAAGGGTCAAGTGTAGGAAGATTCTGGCTCACAGGAGTAAAACCTTTAGGAAAACTATACGTGTAAGTAGAATAACCACTATAACCAGTATCATTACTATTGAAATTGGTATTTAAAGTCACTCCACTGTTTACCGTTTGACTAGTAGGAGGATTAGGGATGGTGCAGCCCAGAGGGCAAGAAGTAGATATTTGTCCATAAGTAAAGAAAGGACCATTTGGTGCAGCACCTAATTGATAAGGAGCTACACCTGAAGCGCCATCATATAAAGTAACTGATGCAGCTGTACTACGCTTGACTAGTACAAGCAGCGTCAAGCCTACTACGATGGTGCTAGCAATTAATTTATTTTTTATTGTCATTATTATTGAGATACTTGTCACTAAACAAACGTTACTATTATTACTTCAGCTTTGACAAACGTCTAGAGCGCCAGTCCAGTCAGCCTCTCTTTAGCTGAGGCGGCAAGGTATAGATGCTGAAAGCGATCGCCCCCGACTCTTCTTGGAGAGGTGTGGGGAACATAAAACCGGATCTTAGTGGAAATGCTCGACCTAGTAGGGGGAGTCAAGCTCGTTGTCCACCGCGTCCCCACTCTCCGGCGGCGCTGGGATGTGTCACAATAGGTTATGTTTGGTAGAGCTTTGGATAGGCTTGTTAGAATCTTTAATACGCTCTGACATCAAGTACCCTGTTTTCAACCGGCTACCATCTTCGGCCTTCATTAGGTGAGAGTATTGCCGTGGGCTTTGGTAAATAGCGCATTATAAAGCAACTACTGCCTGTAACCTAATTATGTTTGATGCACTTGCTGATCGTTTAGAAGCTACCTGGAAGAAACTACGGGGTCAGGACAAAATTTCCCAGTCCAATATTCAAGAGGCTTTGAGGGAAGTGCGCCGCGCCCTGTTAGAAGCAGATGTAAATCTCCAGGTAGTTAAAGATTTTATTACCGAAGTTGAAGCCAAGGCACTTGGATCTGAGGTAATTACTGGTGTGCGACCTGACCAACAGTTCATCAAAATTGTTTACGATGAGCTGGTACAGGTAATGGGTACGTTGAACGTTCCCCTAGCACAAGTCGATCAACCACCTACCATAGTACTGATGGCAGGGTTGCAGGGTACGGGAAAAACTACTGCTACTGCCAAGTTAGCCTTACATCTTCGGAAATTGAATCGTAGTTGCTTGATGGTGGCAACAGACGTGTACCGTCCAGCAGCTATTGATCAACTAGTGACGTTAGGTAAGCAAATTGAAGTGCCTGTCTTTGAACTGGGAAGTGATGCTGACCCAGTAGAGATTGCACGACAGGGTGTTGAGCGAGGTAGGGCAGAAGGTGTTGATACCGTAATTATTGATACTGCTGGGCGTCTGCAAATCGACGAACAGATGATGGCGGAGTTAGCCCGCATTAAAAAAACTGTCCAACCCCAAGAAACACTCTTGGTGGTGGACGCTATGACTGGTCAAGAAGCAGCAAATCTTACCCGCACTTTCCACGAGCAGATAGGAATTACTGGTGCAATTCTCACCAAATTGGATGGCGATAGCCGTGGTGGAGCAGCTCTGTCGGTGCGGCAGATTTCGGGAGCGCCGATTAAGTTTGTTGGTGTTGGTGAAAAAGTCGAAGCCTTACAACCGTTTTATCCCGACCGGATGGCATCGCGGATTTTGGGTATGGGAGATGTCTTGACCCTAGTAGAAAAAGCCCAGGAAGAAATTGATCTGGCGGATGCGGAGAAAATGCAGGAGAAAATCCTGACGGCAAAGTTTGACTTTACCGACTTTCTCAAACAGATGCGCCTGCTCAAGAATATGGGATCGTTGGGAGGCATAATGAAGCTAATTCCGGGAATGAATAAGCTCTCAGATGACCAACTCAAGCAAGGAGAAACCCAACTCAAGCGTTGCGAAGCCATGATTAATTCCATGACACCGCAAGAACGCCGCGATCCCGATGTGTTGTCCAGTTCTCCTAGTCGGCGACGGCGCATTGCAGCCGGATGTGGTTATAGGGAGACGGATGTCAGTAAGCTAGTAAGTGACTTCCAAAGAATGCGTGGTTTGATGCAGCAAATGGGTCAAGGTCGCTTACCCGGTGGTATGCCGGGAATGTTCGGTGGGGACGACTCATACGCTACCGCAGGCAATAATCGCGCTAACCCTGGGTGGAGGGGTTATCCTGGCGCAGCCAACACAAAAAAGAAGCCCAAGAAAGACAAAAAGAAGAAAGGCTTCGGTACGCTTTAATGAAAGCAGTCAGGAGTCAGAATGAGGAATTTCTCCTGGCTCCTGGCTTCTGTCTCCTGACTCCTTGAGACTTAATAGCAGTTAATGCTAAGTAAGTGCTAAAATGGGCATTTTAGCATCAACTATCTGTACACTTATACCTACAAATAGGAGAATGATTTCTCAACCATGATTAAATTGCGCTTGAAGCGATACGGTAAAAAGCGGGAAGCGAGTTACCGCATAGTCGCCATTAACAGCCTCGCTCGCCGCGATGGTCGTCCTCTAGAAGAACTGGGATTCTACAACCCTAGAACTGATGAAGTACGATTGGACGTTCCCGGCATCGTCAAGCGACTACAACAAGGCGCCCAACCGACTGACACCGTGCGTCGCATTTTAGTAAAAGCCAATGTTCTTGAACAGGTCAGTGCAAAAGCCGCATCCTAAGGTAGGAAATAAATACCCAATAACCAGTCCTGACTATACTGGGCTAGTACGGTTTTTAATGCAGCCGTTTTTAGATTCTCCGGAGTCTTTGAGCGTTGATTGTGAAAATTCTCACACTCGTAAACGGGTTTGGATTCGGATCGCATTTGAAAGTACAGATAAAGGGAAAGTGTTTGGTAGGGGTGGACGCAATATTCAGGCTATTCGCACGGTGGTTGCCGCTGCTGCCGAAGCTGCTGGGCAATCAGTATACTTGGATATCTACGGTAGCACTGTTGGTAGTCGGGAGGACTTGTCTTTTGAGGAAGACGACTCAGAGCGACTACCGCCACCGAAATCGAGAGAAAGAGGGGGAAATGGCAGTCCCCCCAGACCTATTGCTAAACCCCGCTCCCTCTAGGTCTAAACTTGGGTGAAGAACGACTAAATTTGATATGCTTGCTTGACTTGGTGTTGGACATCGCGTCACCATTAGACGTTTACCATGCCGACACTCTACTTGATCTGAAAACATAGCTCTTGAATTGAGAAAATGTGTGTTTCTGATTAGGAGAAGCCTGTGTCATACTGCCTGACGCAGGCGAGTTAAGTAAGAAACTCTGATAATCTCTGTAAGGAGGTGAAGCCAGGGAGTGGCTGAAGTCCGTTTGGGTGAAAATGAGTCGATTGACTCGGCACTAAGACGTTTTAAAAAGAAAATTCATGCATGCGGGATTTTATCCGAAGTCAAACGCCGAGAAAGATACGAAAAACCCAGCCTGCGTCGTAAGCGCAAAGCGGAAGCCGTACGCAAAGGTGGTCGCTATTAAGTTCAGAGTCATGTCTCTGGTAAAAGTGGTTAACCGATGCCAGCTGTTAAAGTTAGGGTTTGAAAGTAGTTGTAAATCAAACCTAGACAAAGTAGAGAAGCCATCGCCCGCATCTCTACTTTTCCTATATTTTGAATTTTGAATTTTTTATGGCAGATGCCTTAGCAATTCAGCTGCCGATGCCGAATATTCCAAGCGCGATCGCCTTGGCGGGAGATCATGAAGTTAATCTCAAAACCCTATCTCGCCAAACAGGAGCCACTTTAGTGCTGCGTGGACAGGAACTACACATTTCTGGCACGAATCAGCAAATTGACCTTGCTTTACGATTAGTGCGATCGCTTGAAGACCTATGGAGTAAGGGCAAGAGCATATCGAATACAGATATTTTCACAGCCCGTCAAGCCTTGGATACCCAACAAAAAGAAAAACTGCAAGACTTACAGCGAGATATTCTTGCCCGGACTCGTAAAGGTGAAGAAGTCCGCGCTAAAACCTTTCAACAAAAAAAGTACATCGAAGCCCTACGTGAGCGCGACCTCACCTTCTGCATCGGTCCTGCTGGCACTGGTAAGACTTTTCTTGCTGTGGTTGTCGCCGTAAAAGCACTGCTCAACAACGAATTTGAACGCTTAATTTTAACTCGTCCTGCCGTCGAGGCAGGCGAAAAACTCGGCTTTTTACCAGGCGACTTGCAGCAAAAAATTAATCCTTATCTCCGCCCACTCTATGATGCCATCAATGAATTCATCGACCCAGAAAAATTACCATCATTGATGGAAAGAGGCGTGATTGAAGTTGCTCCTTTAGCTTATATGCGGGGGCGCACACTCAACAACGCTTTTGTCATTGTCGATGAAGCCCAAAACACTACACCATCTCAGATGAAAATGGTTTTAACTCGTTTGGGTTTCAATTCTCGGATGGTAATTACGGGTGATATGACGCAAACAGATTTACCACCCAAGGAAAAATCTGGATTAGCCGTGGCAATACACGTTTTAAAAAACAACGTTAAAGAGATTGCCTTTTGCGAATTCTCCCAAGAAGATGTCGTGCGCCATCAACTAGTTCAGCAGATTGTTGCTGCTTACGAAAAATACGAAAAACCATTAGTCATTGACAAAGAACAAATCACTATTGACGAAGGACAAATGACCAATGACAAATGACAAATACTTAAAAGAATTTTTGGAAGCTTGCCATACCCTCGGCACTTTACGTTTAATTGTGACAAGCAGCGCGGCTGTTTTGGAAGCACGCGGTAAGCTACAAAAGCTGTTTTATGCGGAATTGCCAAAGGGTAAGTACGCGAATATGCATACTGAAGGCTTTGAGTTTCACTTAAATATGGACAAAATTACTCAAGTGAAATTTGAAACGGGTGAGTCGAAGCGCGGTAACTTTACCACCTATGCCATCCGCTTTCTGGATGAGAAACAGGAGCCTGCTTTAAGTTTGTTTCTTCAATGGGGTCAGCCTGGAGAATATGAACTAGGTCAAGTAGAAACATGGCTTGCCTTACAGGAGCAGTATGGAGAAGTGTGGTCGCCGGCACCAGCAAAAATTTGACGTTATTTGTGAAGCTGCTAATGGCTAATTGTAATTCCCCAATTAGCCATTAGCCATTAGCAATACTTAATGTCATTTCAATTCAATAAACTCAAATACATCGTGATTGCTACCACGAAGCACGGATTCAGTGTGTTTGCCTTGCAAGCGCTTACTGAGGGTCTGCTCTAATGCTCCCCAAACAGCACCAAGTGTGTAAGTACATTTACGCAGGGAACCTTGGTTTTCACCTGCTGAACATAAGGTTTCTGTAGTGTAAACCTTGATCAGATCGCCCTCTTGGATGATATTCTCAATTATACATAGGCGAGTGCCGTCTTTACCTAAAGCTAAGCTCAGTTTGTCGGTAATCTCCTTTAAGGACAAGCTTGACCCTAGCAAACCTAATTGTTGTGCCAGATGTTTGCCGCGACTACGACCTGCTGCAATCAAGGCGATCGCTGTCGTTTTTTCACCCAAAGCATCTTCCATGCCCGTAATTGCTGACTTAAAACAGACAATACTACTGAAATCTTCTAGTGTTGGACGTAACATAAATAATCCTCCGGCAAATCAAGTTCTATTGGTGTAGCAATTTTAAATTTTGGAGCTATAGATTCCAATCAAAAATCTAAAATCTATGGCTCCAAAATCATTTGACTTCTAAGCTAACAGGGGAGAAATTCTCCCAACAATCCGTTTAACTTCAAGAAATAATACGCCTTGCTTGACAGCAGAACTGGCGAGAACTAATAAAACTGCCTCTGCACCACAGCCTACCAATACGCCATAACCTTTCTCGCCTTCCACGACAATACGGTCAACATTACCGCGTACTAGTTCGCTGCCGATGCGTTCGCCCAAAGAAAGCATAGATGCAGACATAGCAGCAGTACGCTCTTCATCCATTCCCACAGAAAGTACAGAAGCTAGAGCGAAGCCATCAGGGCTGGCTAAAACTGCACCCTGAACCTCAGCGCTACTAGAGACAAAGTTTTGCAGTTCGTCCTGTAGCATGGAAACGTTAATCATGAATCTTTCCTCCAAAATTTTATGTGAAGTTGTTTCAATATTTCCCGGTGTTGTCGCCAAATCGGATGTATTTGCCGACTCAGTGGGCATTTTCTGAAATGCCCTTAAAATTAGCTTCAGGAAATTGCCCAGAGACATTATTTAGTGGCGTTTTGGTAATAATTAGCAGCTTCTTGAATGAGTTCAATCAGCGCTGCTAACACGGAAGTGCGATCAGTAGCATTAACTGTAATGATTTGCGGTCGAGAAAGCTGATTCACTAGCCCCAATGCGATCGCCACATCTTCCATGTCCCAAGCCCCCAGACAGTCGGTATGAGTCAGCCCTATCAGATAAGGAATTTGCACCCGTTGGTTGATAAAGTTGAGAATCCGCCTTCCATGGCGGAAATGCTCCGGGCGGTGTGCATCTACTAGCAGGATGTAGGCATGGGCTTTTGCAATCAAAATCTCCCACATAAACTCAAATCGGCTCTGTCCTGGTGTGCCAAAAAGGTGCAGTGATTGATCTGGTGCAATACGGAGCCGCCCAAAATCTAACGCTACCGTGGTTTTTTCCTTGAGTTGCGCTATTTCATCTGTCGCTGTTTTGTCAGTATCCACCACTTCTATTTCACTGATTGTGCGAATCAAGCTTGTTTTCCCTGCTCCTACGCCTCCTGTCACTACTATGCGTAGGATTTCCATCTATACCTCCGCAATATTACTGTCACTGTAGATGCTAGGCTGTGCTGGGGTAATTGCGAGGCTGACCTTAAGTAAGGTAAATGTAACTTTAGCTGCCAAATTTAAGCTTATAAGTGCGGATGATTTTTTAAAAAACATTAGCTTTTGTCTTTTTACTTAACAATTGCATCCGGTATTCCGCACCCTGAAATAAAATTATCGATTTTTGCGATTTTACACCACTAAGTAGTCACTTTACAAACTTAAAATGTTTGTAATGGAGTAAAAATAATTCCATGAATTTTGACGCTTGATGCTGGCGGGTAGACTCTCAACCTCATTCATCCTTTGCATTGTTAGACACCCTTGCGTTTCACATAGAACGAGCGCCAGTAGCAATTAAACTGTGCTGTGACAAAGTTTAGGCTGTTGCGTGTTCCCAGTCAAGCCTACAGATGTGGTGCGATTTTCATCCCTTACTCTTTAAAAACCCAACCAGATTTTGCAAAAATGAAGTACTTACCTGGAGCCTTTCTGGTTCTGGGGATTTCTGGGAGCCAAAATTAGGGTAATTAACTAAATTCCAATCCCTTAGGTAATCATTCTGACTGGGCGTAGACGTCACCACGGGAACTTCTTCTACTAAACTGGCAACCATCAACCGCAAAGCTGCTTGCTGAACTAAAGCTATTGGTTGATTGAGTTGAGAAGCGATCGCCTTGACAGAAACACTACCATTAGCAAATTCCCACACCTGCCACTCTAAAGCATGCAAGTGAAGCTGTGGTTTTTGAGGAGTAATACTTTTTATAGCAGAACTAGGATTAGGGAGGACATCAGCCAACAATTCCCAGTTTTTGAGTATTCTCAAAGCCATAAGAGCCACTTCTGTTGCCTTCAAACTTAATCCTGTCATCTCACCCCAAGGCAAGGTTGCCTTGCTATCCAGTTTAAATACACCCTTTTGGATTTCAAAAAGCGAACGTATTTGCTGAAGTTGGCTGGCGAATAACAGGTTTAGCTGCTCACTACTCAGAAATCCTTGAGTTTTTAAATGTAATCCCACAGGCGTTACTGTGGATGCTCCAGTAAAAAGTTTTTCTATGACTCCCTGCTTTGCCCAACCCCGTTTGATTATTTTGCCGATTAAATCTTGACCATTTAGGCGATTGGTAGCAGCGACGACACGCCCCTGTTTAAACCAAATGTAGAAGTATTGAGATTTAGATCCAGTAGCATGAAGATCCGGTAAAGTACAGACAGTTAGACAACCTGACTTTCCTCCTTGGTCAATTAATTGGAACAGTTCAGCTAAGGAAAAATCAGTAAAAGAACTAGATAGGCTCATTAGTTAAAGGACTATTATACAAGCAGTTCACCTAAACTTGCACCCTCTCAACATTTTTATTCTGGAGCAAACTTGATACTTACTTCAGAATAACTGTACTTACGCACTAGCAGTTGCATTATTAAAAAGCATAAGTATACGCTTAACTTATTAGTATAAGTAATTTTACTAATTTTAAAATCTGATTTTCTCTTTTTTTGTTATATTAGTATAATTACTTAAAAAAGTATACTTAAATGTTTTAATATTTAATTATTATTCAAAATATACGTTGTTGCGTGGCAACGGGCGTTCGCTCCTGCTCAGAATTTCTCTTATACTCCTAAAGAATGATTTACTCTCTATCGCTATTGACTGAAATGTAGTATCAATGTAACATATGATTCCGGGAGCTACACGCTCGCACTCTATACAGTGTGCATCATGGCGAAATTCCAAGATATTATCAATTACTTTCGTCCTTACTGGAAGCTGAGTATTTTCAGTATTGCAGCATCCAGTATTGAAGAGATTATTGATTTGGTTGTACCTTATGTGATCGGGCAGATTTTAAACATTTTGTCTGGTCAACCGTTGGACAAACCACTTCAAGGGGCGATCGCAACCTTCGCAAACACCATCAATTACCCAGTAAGTATACCTCTATCTTTAGGTGTATTACTGGGTTTAATTTTTGTGGTCACCGTATTGAGAGCGCCGACTCAGCCTTGGTTAACCAGTTGGTTTCACTGGGATATAACCTTTAGGGCGCGTCGAGATCAGAGCCAAAAAGCTCTAGAAAAAATTCTCACCCTACCACTGGAATTTTATGACGAAAATAACCCTGGACGTATTGCAGGAAGAGTAGCCAGAGGTGTCACAAACTACACTTTCAGCTATCCCGAAATCGCTGGACAGTTGATTCCTAAATTTTTCCGGGTTTTGGGAATTTTTGTGTTTATCTGGTTTGTGGAGTGGCGGATTGCGATTTTATCTCTGATTTCCTTTGTAGTTATCCTTGTCTTTACCCTAAAGAAGTTGCAGCAGCTCGTTTGGCATGATAACCGCCTGGATAAATACATGGAAGACACCGACAGTCGCACATCGGAAATCATCAGCAACATCAAAACAGTCAAAGCATTTGCCACAGAAGCAAATGAACTCAAACGGCAAAAGCGACGTTTAGCACGTGAGTTCACCGTGGTTGATTATCGCATCCACAAAGGTTATATCCAACTCGGTACTTGGCGGAGGACTGTCATTCAGTTATGCGTGTTTACGATCCTAGGTTTGACTTTAGCGGCGACATTAAATGGCAGGATTTCCCTAGGTCACTTTATCATGACATTAACTCTTTCTAGCATGGCTTATGCCGAGTTGGAACCTATCAGCCTCTTAGCAGAGACTTTTGCCCGTCGTTATCCTTCAATGCTGCGGTTTCACGAGTTCTTAAAACAGCCATCTGGAGTTGATTCAGTTGGACTTTTAGATGAGCAACACGAGCAAGAAACACCACTACAATTTACTGGCAAAGTCGAGTTTTCTCACGTCAGTTTTGGGTATGACGCCAACCGCCGAGTTTTGCATGATATCAATTTACTCATTGAGCCATATCAAACTGTGGCGTTAGTAGGGCGATCGGGTTCTGGTAAATCGACTTTAGTGAAGTTGATGTTGCGATACTTTGAACCCCAAGCAGGTCAAATTCTGATTGATGGTCAAGATATTCACACCTTGGATGTAGGTCAGTATCGGCGAAGGTTAGCCATAGTTCACCAAGAGGTAGACGTTTTCAACGGTACTTTGTTGGATAACCTTAAATATGGCAAGACTAATGCCAGTTTTGAGCAGGTTCAGGAAGCCTGTAGAATAGCCAAACTTGACGAAGTCGTGCAGCACTTACCCAAGGGTTACTACACTGTGGTTGGTGAGAGAGGCGTCAGATTGTCTGGTGGACAGAGACAGCGCTTAGGAATTGCTAGGGCGTTGTTGGTAGAACCAGACGTGCTGATTTTTGACGAAGCCACCTCCAGTTTAGATTACGAGTCGGAGCGTTCAATTCAGTTGGCAATGCAATCTATTCTAGGAACCCGCACCACAATTATCATTGCCCACCGACTGAGTACAGTACGGGAAGCAGATAAGATAGTGGTTCTGGATCAGGGCAAGATTGTAGAAGTTGGTAGCCATGATGAACTTTTGCATCACCAGGGAATTTATCGCCGCTTGCACTCGTTGCAAGAAACAGGCGAACTCCTGAATTAGGAGTAAGGGCGCGGAAACCGCGCCCCTACGGAATCTCAATTTTTTTGAAAAAAACTTTGTATTTAAAAAAAACTTGTGATACTATAGGCTCTAGTGGGTAACAAGGGTCGATGTCCGAGTGGTTAATGGAGGCGGACTGTAAATCCGCTGGCTTACGCCTACGCTAGTTCGAATCTAGCTCGGCCCACCATTTCAAAAGTTATGAGTGATGAGTTATG
>CAZZXJ010000033.1:0-20952 GCA_964657905.1 uncultured Stigonema sp. | reverse complement strand
ATTTATATCACGTCCGGTTAAATAACCTCACAGCAGTTTTATAATCCAACTTTACCTATAAGCTGCTACAGATGGCTTGTAGTCATAAAGCCATTCTTCAAACTCGCGATCGCTGACTTGCGCTTGCTCAATCATGTCACGAAGATATGTCTCACTATCAGCTTGATAAAAGCGCTTTGCCTGTACTGCGTTGCGGATTTGAATGATTTGTGTACGGGGTTTACGACTGTCTTCGTAGTTAGCAAGGGCTGTTTCAATACTGGGGGCATGGCAAAGGTGCTGAGAAAGTTCCCAAGCATCTTCAAAGGCTGTATTTGCTCCCTGTCCTAGTAATGGCACCATTGGATGGGCAGCATCACCCAAAAGCGTTACCCTGCCAATGCTCCAGTTTTGCAATGGCGGTCTGTCGCATATCGGTCGTTCTACAATATCCTCAGTATTTGTGACTTTGAGAATTGCTGGCACTGGTTGTGCCCAATTCAAGAACTTTTCTTGGACGCGAGACTTAGCATCGCCAGTATGGATCATAGATTCGTCCTGCCATAGCCACGTAGCAGCCCAAAACATGTATCCGCTACCCAAATCAAAAAAACTGAAATTTTTGCCATCAGGTGCTGTCATTGACATGACTTCGTTAGGAGGTAGCATTTCATGGCTGTATTTGAGAACAGCCCGCCAAGACATGCGACCAGCATAGCGAGGATCTCCATCACCAATTAGTGTCTGTCTGACTGCTGAGTTTAAACCATCAGCACCAATTAATAAATCTGCTTGTATTGTATTTTTGCCATTGAAGTAAACTTCAACGCCTTTGTCATTTTGCTCAAAGCCAATGCACCGATAATTGAGATGGATAGTTTCTCTTGGCAGTGCAGCAGCAAGAATCTCTTGAAGACGCGACCACCGAATCAGCAACATTGGCTGCCCGTATTTCTCCATAAGAGTGACAGATTTTTGGGCAATCATCTCGCCAGTGCTTTTTTTCAAGGTTAGTATCTGAGTTTTGCTACCTGCGTTTTTGAGTGACTCGGTGATACCAGGAGCAATTGCCTCGAGGCTATTCAATCCGTTTGGTAGAATACTTAAACCAGCACCAACTGAGCGCAAAAAACCTGCTTTTTCGTAGACTTGGGCGTTAATGCCTTGTTTATGAAGTGCGATCGCTACTGCTAAACCACCAAGTCCAGCACCGACAATAGCTACTTTTTTGAGCATGATTTTATAACTACTCCTTTGGCGCTACTAGATAACTCATCTTTTCCTTTGTGTTCTTTGCGTACTTTGCGGTTTGTTTAATAAAAAGGGTGTTTGAAAGTGCATTTCGTATTGAGCCGAAGATACGGGTAATTTTCGGCAAGATGGTCTGAAAAAGCTTTTTGTGTCTATATTGTAGCGATTTCAGGCATTTATTAGGGTGTCTTGAGGAGATCATATTGAACTAGCAGTCTTCCTAGCAGCTTCTCGCAGCTGCTCCACGTCGCGCATTGGCGGTACACCGAAGAGTCGCTTGTACTCTCGATTAAAGTGCGAAGCGTCGTCATACCCCACTCGGTAGGCAGCACTGGTAGCATCAAGGTTTTCCCCCAGCATCAGACGACGAGCTTCCTGAAGCCGCAGTTGCTTCTGGAACTGCAAGGGACTCATTGCAGTGACGGACTTGAAGTGATGGTGGAAGCCTGAGACACTCATTCCAATATCTCGTGCAATGCTTTTAATACAAAGCGGCTCCTTAAAGTCTTTATGAAGTCGTGCGACGGCAAGAGCGATGTGGTGGGTGTAGCCACCCAGAACGACAATATGACGGAGCCGACTACCTTGCTCTCCCATCAAGAGTCGGTAAATGATTTCTCGTGTGACCACCGGCATCAGAACCCGGGCTTCGGCGGGGGCGTCCATCAGCCTAATGAGCCGTACTACGGCATCCAGCAGAGGCGCATCCAATGGACTCACATCAATCGCCTTTACATTGGCGCGGCTTTGTGGTGATGCATAGCCCGCCTCGACCATGACTGAACCGACAAGGGTGGGGTCGAGATCCAGGCGAATGCTAAGGTAAGGTTGCTCCTTAGACGCTTCAAGAACTTGACTCACAATCGGCAGTTCGACCGTAGCAAGCAGATAATGCTCTGGGTCGTACTGATAGCGGCCATTGCCCAGAAGAACTTCTTTGCTGCCCTGGGCAATCACACAAAAGGCAGGGACAGAGATACCATGAACGCATTCCGCAGGCGAGGAGGAGCGGCGGAGGTGTAATCCTTTCAGCGGCTCAATCGTCCCATCATTACGGATAGCTTGTGCAATACGCTCAGTCAGTTCGTCTCTGTTGGCTTGCGCTCTGGAAGCCTCCCGCTTTGCCTGCTGTTCGTTTATTAAACCCATGTCGGGCTTTTCACTTGTTTTGGCAGCGTTCATTTGTAAGTTTGCAGGATTGTACAACAATTTTAGACGATTGTTATATTGCTTGCTCTTTAGGATTCATAGAATGAAGCTAAAGCAATGAAAAATGATTCCGGCTTCTTGTAAAGATTCTGGATTTTTATTTAAGAGAAAACTCAGTTTTGATTGAGCAAGTTTCTTGCCTGCTAGCAACCAAAATGGCATCTAGTGAAGGAATTAAGAAAATGGAGTTCAAAAAATGCAAACACGGAAACTTGGAAACAGCAACCTGGAAGTCTCGGCCATCGGGCTGGGCTGCATGGGAATGAGCTTTTCTTATGGTCCCCCCAAAGACACCCAGGAGATGACCGCTCTTCTGGGTGCCGCCGTCGAACGCGGCGTTACATTCTTTGACACCGCCGAGGTCTACGGCCCGTTCACCAACGAAGAGCTTGTAGGCGAAGCCCTCGCTCCTTTTCGCGGGCAAGTGGCGATCGCCACCAAATTCGGGTTCGACCTGAGTCCTAATTTCGATCCCCGTGGGATGAAGGGTGCGCCAAGACTGAATAGCCGACCGGAGCACATTAAGCAGGCCGTCGAGGGATCGCTCAAGAGACTCAAGGTCGAGACCATCGACCTGCTCTATCAGCACCGGGTTGACCCGAACGTGCCGATCGAAGACGTGGCAGGAGCGGTGAAGGAACTGATTCAGTCAGGTAAGGTTAAGCACTTTGGACTCTCTGAAGCAGGGGTGCAAACGATCCGTCGCGCGCACGCGGTCCAGCCGGTCACTGCTCTCCAGAGCGAATACTCGCTGTGGACGAGGACCCCTGAGAAGGAAGTGATACCGACGTTATCGGAACTCGGAATCGGCTTTGTCCCGTACAGCCCTCTGGGCAAGGGCTTTCTCACTGGCAAGATTGACGAAAACGCGACCTTTGACAGCTCGGACTTCCGCAGCACCCTGCCTCGCTTCACTCCCCTAGCTCTCAAGGCGAATCAGGCCCTGATTAATCTGCTCGGCAGCATCGCAGAACGGAAGAAGGCGACACCTGCTCAGATCGCGATCGCCTGGCTGCTGGCCCAGAAGCCGTGGATTGTTCCGATCCCAGGCACCACGAAGCTGCATCGCTTGGACGAAAACATTGGGGCAGTCTCAGTCGAACTCACGCCCGACGATCTGCGTGACATCGATCATGCCGCCTCTAAGATCACGGTGCAAGGAGATCGGTACCCCGAAAACCTAGAGCAAATGACCGGTCGCTAAGTACAGCGTTTCATAAATTCGTAGCGTTTTGGTTCGTAGTTGCGCTGTCTTCGCCCAAGGGCGCAACTACAAACGATAAGTAGTCATGCAAAATTAAATATACAATGTCATTGCGAAGGTCGCGTCAGCGGAATGTAGACCCCGGAGGGGGCTTCCCGCTTTCTTAGCAATCGCAGGGGTTTGAGATTGCTTCACTTCGTTCGCAATGACATAAATATTTTTGCATAAGTACTTAGACGTCATTTTGTCTATTTGAGATGGAGAGGACTATCAGTAGCTTGGTTGATGAGTGGATAGACAGCCTACCTGAACCTAAAAAAGAAAACGTCACGGAGTCCTAAAGGACTCTCATAGCATTCATCCCGCGCCTGAAGTACGAAACTCGGACGCAAGCGCTTCCTGATTCTCGCGGATTTTCTGCATATTTCTTATAATTTTTAATTCCTAAAAACCTCTATTCTTGCAAAGGCAGGAAAATCGTCAATACTTCCCCCTGTTGTGCGCGTTCACGCACGATAAGTTTGCCACCGATCGCCTGAAATAAATGCTTGGTTGCGGCGAGATTCAGACTGATCGTACCCGTTTCCGGTTGGAACATCAGCAGTTGACCAAGAGCTTTGCGAATTGGCCGATGGCAAGGGGATGCGGTAGCAATGTTATTGTTTTCGGATTGGAGCTTAGGTAATAGTTGTAACTTCAATTGGTCGCCAGCAGGGATGACATGCACTTGAATATGGCTGCCTGCGGGTAAGCTGCGGGTGAAATTCTCCATCAAACCACTTAGTACCTGATCCAGCATGGTGGGATTACTTACCACTGTTGGCAGTTGCTGAGGTAAAACAACATCCAAAGTTAGGTTACGCCGATTTGCTGCGTGTTGCCACCGGGGAATGCTCTGCTGCAACACTTGATCCAAAGACATCGGCGTCAGATGAGTGTTTGTAGCTTTTACAGAGGTACATGTTTCCAGTTCTGCTGCTCTAAACAGCAACTCCATACGGTCAATTTGCTCGCTACACTCACGATCAATAAGTTCTAAGCGCCTAATAACTTTGGCAGACAAGTCGCGCTGCTTTAGCAGCAGGCGAGTGGTGGTGCGAATTGTGGTCAGAGGGGTGCGGACTTCATGAGCAAAAGCCTGAAGCAATTCCAAATCGTGACGGAGTATACGGGAGGTAGGAGAGGCGGGTTCTTCTAAATATGGGGAAGCCGGGGAGCCAAGGGAATCAAGGGAGGAAACAACTCCCCCTGCTCTCTTCTCCTTATCCGCTTCTGGCTCTGGTAATTGCGCCAACAACAGCTGGCTAAACTGCATGACAATACGATAATCTGGTGTCACTAGAAGATACTTTTGTACCAATTGCTCCAAATCAGCAAACAAATCTGGGTTACTCAACATCACCCGCGCTCCTATCGTTTGCCACGCCTGCTGAACTATTTCTGGCTCAAATGAAAATGAGAACGCCTTTTCACCATTGTTGTCTTCAGTCAAAACCAAGACTAATTTAAATTTATCTGTGAAAACAAGGCAAAATTGCTCTCTGGCTAATGGGTCTGCGCTCAGCAAAGGCATTATTGATTCATGAGGAGCAATCTCATCGGTAGGAGCCACAGCAACAGGCATTTGAAATGGCATCAGTGCCAAGGGGTTGAATGGCTTTGCCGTAAAAGTAATCGTCTGCAAGCTTTGAGTCAGTCTAGAATCGCTGAATACAGGCGCTGGTGCAGCTAAAACCAACCCTTGTGTGGCGTCAGATGAACCCGTTACTAAAGTTTTTAGTAGCAGCTGTTCTGTAGCTCCAACACTTACATGCCATTCCCGCTCTGCTTTAGCATGTGAACATCCAGCGACAGTTGATTGACTATCGGCTAAAATTTCGCTCAGACTCGGTAAGATCCATTTGTACACAGGTATTCACCCCTTGATTGAAGAGCGACTGATAGCGTTTTGGGCAAGCACTTTACTACTACTTACGAGGTTATAGGCATTTGTGTACTGCTGAAAGTCGTAGAACCGAACACTCTTGGGAGCAATTTCCCCTGCCATGAGTCATTAGTCATTGGTCATTTGCAATTAATCAAGGACAAATGACCAATGACGAATGACTAGTTTGTCAGATAACCCATCTGCTAACGTAATACCAGATAGCCAAATCTTAGAGTGATTTGGAGTCAATCGCAGTGCATTTGTCTGATCATCGATTCCAGGTATTCACTTACACTCTTGTCGGGATCTATCGCCAAAGCCTGAAGCTTTTTCCATACTAAGGCAGATAGATAGCTTACACCTGGGGATGATGGGAGCCAGATCAAAACAAGGCGAAACTGTATAAAGCACAAATAAAAAGCAAATAAAACCAAAATTTTTATTGCCATTTGATGAGCAAGGAGTAAAAATGACTTTCAGCACACCTTCAAGCGAGCTACAGGAACACAAGCGTGCCGTTGGCGTGTTTTCTAGCCGTAGTGAAGCTGAATATGCGCTCACCGAACTTAGAGATGCTGGCTTTAAGATGGATAAGGTTTCTGTAATAGCCAAAGATGCAGAACGCAAAGGTGATATTGCTGGTGTTGAAACGCAGCAAGGTGTAGGGAACATCAATGAAAGCGCCGCATCGGGAGCGATGACAGGTGCGACGATGGGAGGTATCACCGGCTTAATTGTTGGTTTAGGTAGCTTGGCAATTCCTGGTGTAGGTCCAATCTTGCTGGCTGGTGAGGTGGTCACAACTCTAGCCGCAGCTGCTGCTGGTGCTGGTATTGGTGCTGCTGCTGGCGGGTTATTAGGTGCACTGACGGGTTTGGGAATTCCCGAAGAACGAGCTCAGGTTTACAACAAGCGGATATCTAGTGGTGATTATCTAGTGATAGTAGATGGCACAGAGGAAGAAATCTATCGTGCTGAAAATACTTTGAGAAACCGAGGTATTCAAGAGTTTGCTATCTATAATGCACCTAGTGTTGCTGATACTCGTACCGCTGATGGTAGCCTTGTTGACGATCGCTCCCCAATAACCATCATTGATCTTCGGGATGCAAATATCTAGTACCGCTAAGCGGAATTAAAAATTAAAAAAGCTTGATGACTGTACCTTCGCTAATTTTGTCAGGTGCATAGTGTTTGTTATCAGATGTAAAATAGCAGTAGCCACGAGGAAATGCAATGGTTACTGTCTTTTTGAAGAATGGGGAAAATGTCCAGATGCCGTTAGAGCATCTGGAAGATTTTATTTATGCAAATAAAGATAAGATTGAAACTCGCTTCCATCAACGCCGGGGGGCGCGACGGGGAGATCTACCCAGCAATGATACCGCCGCTACTAGCACTAGCAGTAGATAATCACTGTTACATTGATCTGAGTCGCATTAAAATCTGCTGCATCTAGCTGTTCACGGGTAGCTGCAAAGAATGCGCCGCAATTTCGGAATTCCCTGTACTCCGTTCTTCGGTTGTCACTGGGACGGGGGATGTATTCTGACTCTTCCCCTAATTCAACATAAACGTATATTCCCTGTTTCCCCTGATAAAGACCATCAACCCAGGCGTTTGATTCAGCGGCATCAAACTCAGTGGGAGTAACCTGTATTCTTAGAGCCATAATTATATAAAATTTAGTACATATGAAAAACAAAAAGCCTACGCAAATGTGAATTGAACCAGCTTAAATAAAGACTGGCAGCAATTCAAAATTGCGTAGACTTTGTATCTAAGATAGCACACATCTTAACTGTGTTATGTAGGCTAACAGGAATTTCTGCATTAAGGCGAGTGCTGTAAATCATCGTCAAAGTGCGCTTATGTGCATAGCACTGTTATTGTCAGGAACAACATCTAAATATCGGCTGGTGGTAGCGACGTTATCATGACCCAAAGTTTGTTTCACCAGCCCAATATCTGCCCCATCTTTTCGAGCGTGGGTAGCATGGGCGTGTCTGAGCCAATGTGGACTAACCTTTTTATCGATACCTGCCCTTTGTGTCGCTTTCTCAACAATGCGGTTGATCTGACTACGGTCTAAATGTCCGCCTGCCTTTGCCTTCCCCTTACCACCACCACGACTGGTAAATACTGCGGTAGTGTCTTGAGCCGAAGCGCGAAACTCCATTAGTTCCGACCAGAGCCATTTAGGTATACGTTTAAATGACCAGTGGCGTCCAATCGTAACAGTGGATCAGGATGAAAAGGGAAACTACCTCACAATTATCGACATTGAAGACTACCACTAATCTTACAGCAGGGGAGACAGGAGTATGACCCAGAAATTAGCACCAGCAAGAGTTCCAGCACCAGGACGCATTTTGAGCCGAGAATTAGAAGCGCGTGACTGGACACAGAAAGATTTAGCAGCAATTATGGGGCGTCCAGTTCAAACCATCAACGAAATCATCTGGGGGATCTTGCAAATTACACCTGAAACAGCTATTGAATTGTCCCAAGCCTTGGGTACAACTCCAGAGTTCTGGACGAACCTTGAAGCAAAGTATCGGGATTTCTCACAAAGATTCCAACAATAAGCCTAAAATGCTTATACCGTCTAGACTTGAGCTAAAATACCTCTTCAACATACTGTCATGATTTGTGTTGTGTCTATAATCCGCAAAATTTATGCAAGATAAAGGTTTGGTAATGGCGATCGCAAAGCTTGTGAGAAATCCGGGTTAAACCCACCGAATTTGGTAAAAAGTAAAAAGAAAGAATACTTAATTATTTAATTCTCATTTTTTACGAACTAATCCTTGGGGAAATCCTGGTGGTAGCGACCTGACGAAATAGACCTTGACTGGTTCATCGCGATTTGAGTTCTTCACATAAGATGTACTTAGAAACGGACGATATTCAGTCTGGTGAGCAAGATATACTTTCATGAAAGCTGTACTAAAAGCCTGAACATGAATGCGTCCCAATTCTGGGTCACGCCCAGAGAAGTTAGAGAAACGATTAGAAGATGGTAAAACTACAGTACTCACACCAGTAATAAAATCAAAATGAGTCCCTTTGTCCCCAACACCCAAATACTTTTCTTTGGTAGTCAACCAGGAAAATGCTTGTACTTGTTCCAACAAGGCGGGAGTAACCGTGTCTGCCGCTCCAGCAGCAATGGCTACAGGAATGTCGATTTGGCTTAGACCTGTTTGCCCAAGAATACTACTAGTAATTGGATTCAGAGCAATCACAGCTTGAACTCGGCGATCGCGTAAATCTAGGTTGCTTAAGTTTTGTTGTATCTGTTCATAATCAGGAGAATTTTTTCCCAGTGCTAAAGCACGACACTGCAACAACAACGACATATTGACCGGATCAGATTCAGATTTACAATCTTTGTGCAACTGATTAATATTGATGCGTGCGCCAGCTAAGACTAAGGCTGTGTAACCACCGAAAGATTGTCCAATCACACCGACTTGTTGAACGTTGATTTTTCCTTGTAGCCAGGGATCATATGTTGAACGCTGTTCTAATTGATCGAGTATAAAAGTTACGTCTAAAGGTCGGTCAATCAAATCTGTGTCTGCAAATACTTGTTGGCTTTTCCCTGTTAGTAGTGCTTCCATTTGCAGAGAATCACTACCAGGATGCTGAGGAACAATAACTGCAAATCCATAGGATGCTAAATTTTCTGCCAGGTAAGCAAAGCTATCGCGATCGGAACCTAGTCCATGAGAAATGACTACAACTGGTGCGGATGATTGACTTTCAGGTAAATAGATATCTGTCTGAATGACTCTAGTTTTAATACTTCCAGTCAGGGATTTACGATTAGTATCCACAAACGCGATCGCTCTCTTCTGCCAAGAAAACGGCCCTGACTTGTTGTATAACTCCGGTAATTTTGAGATATTTACAGGTGGTTCAGTAGATGCTTCTGTAGTAGACTGTTGCTCAATTACAGAGAGAGCTTGATTTGTCTCCTTTTTCAGAGTGGAGAGTTTATTCATCAGTGCCAAAAGCTTTTCAGTGTTAATCCGAATATTCTGTGAAGGGAAGTAGCGCATCGTATTCAGTAGTGTTAATCCCCCTGGATCGACCGCAGCTAAAATCAACGCTGCACGAATTGCATAAAAACCGTTTTGTCCTGAATCTGTTTGAATCAATTCACCCGCAGACTTTAACATAGATTCTCCAATTTCTGAATAAAGAAATTGAGAGACTGCTACGGGACTTAATTTTTGTTTTTCAGTCAAAACCTGACGCAGTTGAGCAACATCCTTTGGTTTGAGGCGCTTTGTATATGATGCTAGTTGACTGCTAATTTTACCTTCTTGAGCATAAGTTTTTAAATCAGTAACAGGAAGAGAAAATTCTAAAAGACTGTAAGAAAATTTTATTTGTTCAGCACCGAGAGCTGGCATCATTCCCATACTCAACAGCCCGATAGTGGTACCGACCCAAGAAGGAATTTTAAGTTTCATAGCATCGTGTGAATGAGTAATTTGACCGTGCCAATTTTAGATTTTGGATTTTGGATTAAAAAAGTTTTTTGATTCGTTGCTTCAGATGATTGTAGAAGCTGAAGAAAAGGATGTTCCTCTTCAGTAAGACAAATACCTAATCATGAGCGCCCACAAAATACTTAATTCCATTAACGGGGAGTGAGTAGCTTCCGACCCGAAAACCGGGTTAAGCAATATTATGTTTATGGAAGCTGTTCAATCTGTGCGGCTGAGAAGTCTAACTCTAAATGGCATTGAGCCGAGATCCTTGTAAAAACATGCAAGATGCCTTGAAAAGGCTTGATTTTTTTTTGTAAATAACGGTTTTTTTGACTCTACTGTAACAATTTTTCAAACCTAGATAGGACAACGTTTTTGGGTTCATATTGCAGGTTTTTACACGGATCTCGGCTCAATGTCATATACAGTCTACCGAAGTATTGAGAGGATACAAAAAGTATAACGTTTTGCCGTCACTTATCGTGTTTTAGTTAATGTATAAGTTATACAAAATCTAATAAAACATTCAAAAGTGGTAGATGAAATTGAACTTATTTATCTAGCAAGATATAAGAAGTATTTAATGATTTATGCTTTAGTGAGAAATCAGGAAACTAATCAGGAATCTTGCGGAGGTCGAAAGTTAATCAACAGAAACTGATGAGCAAATTGTTAGCTCTGGATGGACAACCGCGATCGCTACACCATTGGAATCGCCAGTGGGGCACTTTCAGGTGCATTAACTGATCTTGGAATCGATGACGACTTTATCCGAGAATTGGGCAAGACTCTGGAGCTTGGAACCTCTGCTATCTTTATTCTTGCCCGCAAAGTTACTCCAGATAAAGTTCTAGAAGAATTAAAACCCTTTGAGGGCAAAATGTTACGAACTTCGCTCTCGAATGTCGAGGAAGCAAATCTCAAAGCGGCTTTAGCAAAGGTTCAAACTGAGCAGGAAGTTCACGCAGCATAGCCTCACTTTTTTTGCGACGATGCTCCGCCCCGCCTTCTTGCGATGGCGTAACCGCCCGATGGATGCGATCGCAGAGTTTTTCGTAGGTAGTGTCAGCAATCATGTGGTTGATCATGCGAATTGTTCTGTTTTAGTCATAAAAGATACAAATCCTGATAAAGATAAATAAAGAGGGAAGAACCATGAAAGTAATTGATAAGACTAGCGGAATCGGCTTAGAAATTGGGCAATCAACCATAAAAACAAAGACTCTTTCCCCAGAACTACTCCACAAGATAGATGCCTACTGGCGTGCCGCCAACTATCTGTCGGTTGGGCAAATTTATCTCTACGACAATCCGCGAGGTGGAACGGTGAGTGAAAAGGCATCATTTACAGCTTCGCAGCCCTACGCGCCACGGAGAGATGACATCAGTTCACATGATCTGATAGCCACTGCCACAACAATGGAGTCACTATGACATCCAGACAAGCTGATGATTCTCAAAATAATTCTCGGAACAATGCTCAAAGTGGTTCTACCCAGACTACTGGTAGCACTGTCATTGAAAAACAAAAACCTGCTGAGGTGCAAGAAATCTTGCCTTCTGAGCCTCAGCCCCCACCTCAGAAACCCTGGCAAAAGGTTCCTAAAGCTTTAGGCATTATCCTGGCGATCGCCATTCTCGCTGGGCTAGGATACGGGGTTTACCGCCTGTTTTTCTACCATACCGAGCCAGAGGGACTGTTTCTCAGTGGGCGGATTGAAGGCTACGAAACCGACATCGCCGCCAAAACAGGCGGCAAAGTTGCTAATGTGGCGGTGAGGGAAGGGGATGACGTGAAGCCTGGTCAGCTTTTGGTGCATCTGGATGACTCGGACTTACAGGCACAGTTGCAAGGTACTATTGCTCGCGTGCGTCAGGCCAAAGAAGTTTTGGTGAGCTATCGGCAGCAGTTGCCGATCCTGCAAGCTCAATTGCAGCAGGCAAACGTGACGACCCACCAAGCACAACAGGATAGCGAGGGTAAAGTGACGCAGGCAGTGAACGCGCTTGCCTCCAATCGGGCTGATCTGGCGGCAGCACTGGCGAATCTGAAGCTGGCACAAAGTCAACAAAAACGGTATGTAGCCTTGTATGCTCAGGGTGCTGTCTCGGCTGATTTAGCTGATCAGTATAACAATGCTGCAGCCACTGCCCAAGCCAAAGTTGAAGCTGCCCGTCAGACTATGCGATCGGCAGTAGGAACGCTGACGCAAGCACAAGCGACGTTAAGCAATACACCAATTAAAGCAGCGGCAGCAGTGCAGATTGAGAAACAAATGTCCCAGGCGCAAACTCAGATCAGTGTCTATGAGCAGGCGCTGCTAGATGCTAAGGCAACACAGGCGCAAACGCAGGCGAATTTGAATTATCTGGTGATTAAGAGTCCGATGACAGGCAACGTGATTACGCGGAATGCGGAACCAGGTGAGGTGATTGCTGCCGGGACACCGCTGCTGACCCTGGTGAACCAAGACAAGCTGTATCTGCGCGGCTTTGTGCCAGAAGGGCAGATTGGCAGTGTCAAGCTGGGTCAACGATCGCTGGTGTATCTTGATTCGGCTCCTGATCGCCCTCTGGAAGCAACTGTCACTCGTATTGATCCCAAAGCCAGCTTTACGCCTGCAAACATCTATTTCCAAAAAGATCGGGTGATGCAGGTCTTTGGCGTAGAACTAACCCTCAAAGATGCCCAGGGTTTAGCAAAACAGGGAATGCCCTCTGATGGACGTATCCTCATTCCCGCAGCGTCCCAAAAGCGTGTGTCGGTTCTTTTGCCCAATTTTCTCGGCTTCCTCTAACCATCCTCCTCTGGTTCCCCATAACCTAGACACTATCTAAACAAGTCGGACTGCACTCAGCCAGGAATCTACAACACCATGACACAGGCTCAAATGGTAACGACTCCATCCCAGCGAACCAATGCTCCGATCATTTCCCTGCGTGATTTGCGGCATCATTATAGTAAGCAAGCCCAGGATGCTGTCGCTGGCATCAATTTAGACATTTATCCTGGCGAAATCTTTGGGTTGATTGGTCCCGATGGCGCTGGAAAGACGACGACCTTTCAGATTCTCTCTGGAGTGATGCCGCAGACCGGCGGCATTGTGGAAGTGATGGGGTCGCATCCTAGGGAGGCGCGGTTGCAGATGGGCTATCAGACACAACGCTTTAGCCTGTACGTGGACATGAGCGTTGCGGAAAACCTCCAATATGCAGCAGGTTTGCGGGAGGTGAGCGATCGCGACTTCAAAAGCCGCAGTAAACATTTCCTCGACTTGTTGGATCTGGCACGATTCAAAGAACGGCTAGCGGGGAAGCTCTCTGGCGGGATGAAGCAAAAGCTGGGATTGTGCTGCACACTAATTCACAATCCCCGCATTGTGCTGCTGGATGAACCAACGACAGGCGTTGATCCCATTTCGCGGCGGGAGTTTTGGGATATTTTGGCGCAACTGGCGGCAACCGAAGGACTCACAACCGTCGTTGCTACGCCCTACCTAGATGAAGCCGAGCGCTGTTCCCGCATCGCCTTTATGTATGAGGGAAAAATTCAGCAATGTGACACACCAGCCAGAGTGAAAGCCAGCCTGGGTATGCAGAGGTTGGAAGTGTATCTACCCGTTGACCAGTTGGACGACGCAGAGGACAAGCTCAACCACGATGCGGATCTGCGAGAATCAATTGCTGATGTGCAGCGCTTTGGCGATCACCTGGATGTCCTCACCGCCCAACCCCAGCAAATGACCACTGACCTCCAGGGCGTTCTGGAGCGGCACCAGATCCAGGTAAAGAATGTTGTAACCGATGCACCGACCTTAGAAAACGCCTTCGTCTTGCGTCTGCGCGACCTCAAAGGGGACATAGCAGCAGGTGAATATCCACATATTTTTCGGCAACAGCGATCAGTAGGGACAGCGATCGGCGCTCAACATCTCAACAAAATATTCGGTAATTTCAATGCCGTTAAAGACATCAACTTAGACATCCAATATGGGGAGGTGTTTGGCCTGTTGGGCGCAAATGGAGCGGGTAAAACCACCGCCATAAAAATGCTGTGCGGTTTACTAACAGCCAGTTCTGGCAAGGTCACGCTGGCAGGTGAAACAGGTGAACTGCGGAGTGAACAGGTGCGCCAAAAGCTCGGCTATATGTCCCAAAAGTTCACGCTTTACGATGACCTGACGATCAACCAGAATCTGGAATTTTACTGCGGTGTTTACGCAGTGCCACGTAAACACCGCCCCGCCAAGAAAAATTGGGTGTTGCAGATGAGCGACTTGCTGGGACAAGGCGATCGCATGACGGGTGACTTACCTGGCGGCTGGAAGCAGCGGGTTGCCTTTGGCGCATCGGTGATGCACGAACCCAAAATTGTCTTTTTGGATGAGCCAACGTCGGGCGTTGATCCACTGGCACGACGACAGTTTTGGCGTTGGATCAATCAGTTTGCGCGGGAAGGAATGGCAATTTTGGTAACCACCCACTATCTGGAAGAAGCCGAACAGTGTCATCGCCTGGGCTTCATGGTGGCTGGAGAACTCGTCGCTCAGGGGACACCACGAAAAGTCAAAGATGACCAACCGGGACGGCTGATTGAGTGGGAGTGCGACCCGTTGCAGCAAGCATCTGATCTGCTCAAACAGAGGTTAGATCGCTGGCGCGTCTCCATTTTCGGTTCCCGGTTGCACACCATTCTCGATGACCCCAGCAGTCAGGTGGCGCAAATCCAACATTGGCTGAACGAGCTTGGGATCACCATTCACAGTTACAGTGAAATTGAATTTTCGCTAGAAGACGTGTTTATCAGCGTCGTGGAGCAGGCACGGCAGCGCGGTCTTGAGGTTTCAGTCGATTAGGAGAAATACTTGTAGGAGAAAGACTTGTGACAGTACGACCCAAACGGATCATTGCTCAAATCCTCAAAGAACTGACCCAACTGGGACGAGATCGCCTGACCTTAACAATGGCACTGGGTTTACCCATCCTGCTGTTGCTGCTGTATGGCTTTGCCGTCTCGCTGCAAGTCAATGAGATTAAGCTTGCCTTTCAAGATCTGTCGATGACCCCTACCAGCCGGGAATACATCGCCACCTTTGAACGCGCCCACACGTTCAAGCTGATGGCACAGGGTCCCAATGTGGATCTGCCTCATCTGCTAGAACAGGGGCAGATTTCCGGCGGCATCATCATTCCCCCCAAATTCTCGCGGGACCTAAACCGAGCTGATCGGACGGCAAAAGTGCAGCTTTTGCTGGATGGCAGTGATTCCAACACCGCGAATGTGATTCGCGGGTATGCCAGCGCGACGAACAGCGCCTTTGTCCAGAACGCCCAATCATCTAGCGCGACCACTCCGGTCAATTTGCAGGCACGCCTGTGGTACAACCCCGGCTTGGAAACGCTGCGGTACATTGGCCCAGGGGCAATCGCCATGACGGTAACGCTGTTTCCACCCCTGCTGGCGGGTTTAGCGACCGCAAAAGAGCGAGAACAAAGCACTATTCTGCAAGTATACGCCTCTAGTCTCACGGGTACAGAATACCTGTTGGGGAAAGCAGGGGCATTTTGGCTCGTGGGTATGGCAGAAATTTTGATCGCCAACCTGGAGTCCTGGCTCTGCTTTGGACTGCGGTTTGTGGGCGACCCTACGCCTGTCATTCTGGGTTCCGTCCTCTACATTGCCAGTGGCGTTTTCTGGGGCATCTTTTTGGGTGCCAATGCCAACACGCAAAGTACGGTGATTCAGAACGTTTCCTTCACCGCCTTTTTGCTCTCCCTCCAGCTATCGGGTTTCATTTACCCTGTCTCAAATATGCCGATCGCCATCCGGTGGGTATCGCTGCTGATCCCGGCGCGACATTACATTCTGCTGACGCGCAATGCCTACGCTCGTGGCTCTGGCTGGGTGAGTGATTGGAGTCCCCTGCTGGGGTTGCTGCTGCTGGCAATCCTCTTTTTCTTCCTGGCTTGGCGCAAACTGCAAACGATGCAGGTGGAGACCTAAATGATGCACTGGATTGACAGAATCTTGGGTAGTCGCTTCTGGGCGTTGTTTCAGAAAGAATGTGCTCAAATCTTGCACAACCGTACCCTGGTGGTTCAACTCCTGTTGCCGCCAACGCTCTTTCTGATTTTGTTTGGGGTCGCGCTTGATCCGGATGTTAAAGGATTGAAAGTGGGGATTACAGACTACAGCCATAGTCGTGCTTCCCGCGAATTTACAGAAATTTTTAGCCAAACGGATGCGTTTACTGTCAGCAAGCACTATGCCGATCAACAGGAGATGACGGCGGATCTGGCAAAGGGTGCCCTCACGCTTGGCATTGTCATTCCACCTGAATTTGCCCGCGACATTGCCCGCAGACGCACGACTGATGTGCAGGCACTCTTTGATGCGATCGATGCCAATACTGCCACCACAGCATCAACTTATATCAGCCAATTGGTCAGCGATTACAATCAGCAGCGATCGCAAGTAAACGCCCACAGTCAAAAAGTCGCCAGTGCCAGTACCGCCACCAATAGCACCACTCAAAGCGCCAGTTCTGCAACAAACAACTCTGATCAGCAGAATCCAGACACTTCGACCACCAGTGCCAATCAGCAGAACACCTCAAGCCCACCAATAGATACCGCCTCCAGCCAAGCGTTACAGCGCCATCAAGTTGAGATGGAAACGGCAGTACTTTACAATCCGGGGCTAGATAGCGCCTGGTTTATCGTGCCGGGAATCATTGGCATTTTGATGACTGTGCTGGGTTCTCAAATAGCCGCATCCTTAGTGGTGAGCGAAAAAGAGGCAGGCACGATCGAACAACTGGTCATGACACCCGCTTCCAGCGCTCAGATCATCCTGGCAAAGATTATTCCACTGTTAATTCTACTTACCTTTGATTTGCTAGTGGGGTTAGCGGTAGGCAGGCTTGTCTTTGGTATGCCCTTTCGAGGTAATTTACTGCTCCTGCTCATCATTTCGATCCTTTACTTTACAGTGGGAATCAGTATGGGCATTCTGGTTGCCAGCTACGCCAAAAGCCAGCAGCAGTGCCAGCTCATTACTTTCTTTATCAACCCGCCCCTGTCGCTTCTCAGTGGAGCAAGCTCTCCTATTTCCTCAATGAACTCGTTCATGCAATCGCTGACCTACTTGAACCCCATGCGTTACTTCATTGAAGTCTGCCGTGGCATCATTCTCAAAGGTGTGGGGCTAGAAGTTCTGTGGACTCAAGTGCTGATTTTAATCGCGTTTGCGGCTGTATTGTTGACTCTCAGCGTGCGCCAATTTAGCCGTCAGCTTGCGTAATTCTTTTCGCAGTGAAGTGAGTAGTCGAACAGAAAATCAGACCTGGACTTTAGACTAAGAGGGCGATCCTTAAAAAGGCTTACCCCTTGGAATTGATACTAAGTAACAACAAAATGGCTCAGCAGTGCTGAGTTAACGAGTTGAAAATCTTAAAGATGATTTGTCACGCATGTCAAGCTGACTTTGACAGTTGTTTAGTCGGGTTAGCTGTACCTTTTTTGACAGTAGGAAGCGCGAATTATAGGGGTGGGATCAGCGAGCCTGTCATTTGCCGCCACTTAACTCTCAAAAGTCATGTCAGATAAAGCTTCTAGAAAAAATCTCACTTTTACGGGCGTAGGTCAGGATTTGGCAGACTTAACACGCTATTGCAGGTTGTACCAGTTGAAGTCTACCGATTTTTGTAGGTTGAAATCCTTATGGCTGCGTTGCCTTCTTCCGTACCGATACTGTTGGCGAAGTTGTCAAAGGTTCTTAGCTAGGTGGGTAAGTTCAGCAATGAAGCGATTTAGAGCTTTTTGGGCGGCTTTGTATGCTGGGGCTTGCTTACCTAACTAAAGGTCAAACTGTTAGGCGAAGCGCTAACGCGTAACGCCTCAAGATCCACTACTCGCGGGGACACAATTGTTGCTCGTTCCATCAACACAGCATTCTCTTGGCTCAGATTTCGGATTTCCGCGTTGATCCTAAGAAACTTCTCAGAAAACTGAAAATGATGCTACCAACGAAACTAGTAATTCGTAATTATTTAGAGACCAAGGGTACGACCCGGAAACCCTGCTGTATCAAAATAGCGAGTTTTTCCAACCGTTTGATACTTAAGTATGGTCTTTAAACCATTGGCAGCAGGTTGAGATTTGAGCGTAAAAGATTTAGATGTAACTTTGTCTGGTTCGCCAATCAATGCTTCACTTAATACTCGCCCCACCAGCTTACCCTGAGCGGGCAACTTTAACTTTAGTAACTTTGCCAAAGTCGGAGCAACATCTGCATTCCCCGCTGCAACTAAGTCTTTATACCCCTGTTTAAAGTCAGGACCAATAGCCGTCATTGTATTGAAAGTATCAGATCGACTGAAACTACCGTGCATTCCCTGTCCCTGCTGCAAGGGTGTATCTGCCACTTCTACTCCGCAGGCGGTGGGATCGGCACAACCTGTATCAAAGGAGCGAAAGTTTACTAGAATGGATGGCTTAGGAGTACGTGCTGCTCCTCGAAGAGCGATCGCATTAAAAGGTAGGGTACCAGGAAATACATCCAAAGTGTCATCCACAAACAAGCCGCTGACATAGTCTTGCTTGAGCAGCAAATCTATAATCTTTTTGGCAAGAGCTTTTTTATTGGCAGCATTAGGCAGGTAAATCAAATCAGAACCGCCATTGCCAGCAACAATGACATCTGGTTTCGTTGGGTTTTTCCCAATAAAATTGTTTTTAGAAAATTGCCCCTTAATTGGATCAACTGGGGTATTGTTGTTGTCTGGGTTAAACACAGATAGCTTCAATTCATTCGCTATGTCTATTCCTAGAAAACCGGGCGGTAAAAAACCTTTGGGTACATCTAAGTAAGAAAGCGATGCTGAATAACTAGTTTTACTCTGTTTGCTAATGGTTGAAAACCCATGGTCAGCTGTAACAAATAAATTTGTGGTTGCTTCTAAGCCTAATTCTTTAAGTGTATTGCGAATTTGCGCCAGATTCTTGTCCATATTCTGGCGAGCTGCCTGAGTGGTGGGACCGTTGATGCCAGGAACCAGTTGGTTCAGGCTATCACCATGGTTATGCTGTGTACCATCAGGGTCACGAGACCAGTAGATCAACACAAATGGTTTTTGCCGTTGCTTGAACAGTGGCAGAATTGCCTTGGTTGTGACATCAGCAAAATATTGCTGTTGGACGGTATTGGGAACTTTAGTACCTGGAGTTTTGCTGTTGCCTGGTTTGCCATTGTCTCCCCGTGATGGAGATACTAATGGCAGTGAGTTTTTAGAAATCAGTGCAGTAATTTCTTGATTTAGGGGAATTCCCCTTGGGGAACCAGTAGCATCATCAACAATGATAGTTGCCTCGCCCTTTTCATCTGTAATATCTTGGATGAAAACAGGACCGATTTTGCCTACGGCGGCAGTGCTGAAACTTGCTTTTCTCGCACTTGCCAGCAAGGTTTCTTCATTGAGATAGTTGGCACCAAACTGTTTGTTAATTTCCTTGAGAACCGCATCGTCTTCCAAGAAGGGAACTAGGCTATTTTTGGCACTTTTGACTGGAACACTGACTTGGATAGTATTGCTAAAGTCACCTGTATCACCCAAGTAGTGTCCAGTGGCGATCGCCGAAGCGTTAGCGGTGGTGAAGGTAGGAAACAGAGAGTGAGTATTGGTAAAGTGTACTCCCCGTTCCCGAATCTCTTGTAAGGTTGGGGTATCAGTGGCATTAATGGCAGCCGGACGCAGCCCATCAGCAACGAAAATTACTACATTGTGTTGTGACTGTGATACTTGCTGAACAAGTTTTCCGGGAAAAAGCGTACATGCTGCAACTAATGAAATGATAAAAAGGGTCAGGAATACCCACAGGCGATCGCGCTTAAAATTTTTCATAAACCTTTCCTAGTGTTAAGATATCAAGATTTTATCCCTCGACTAGGTTAAATTTACGTTGGCTAATTCTTAAACAATCCGGACAACAGTAGTTTTTTATTGAGTATATTAAGGCACGGAAGGATTTGGTTGGGAAAATAGCATTTACCAGCGAGAACAGCTATAGCTACTATTCAGGACTTACTTGCCTGCTCTCACGCAAGGCGTTTCACTAGTAGTAGAAGTGGGGTCAGAAAAAACTGCTAAAGTATTATAATCAGGAGTACCTCTGCCATAGATAACTTGGAAGGTGTACACCTTTTTCTTGCTCTGCCCTTCAGTCACCACTGTTAAAAGTGTAGTGTCAGTGCTGGGAAGTCCAGGAATTGCCAGTTTTTGAATTCGTCTCAGGTGAATCACATTTGCTGCGGAATTTTCACAATCTCCTCCTGTGTTGGCGGCTGATGAGGAACCGGTGTTAGAGCTTTGTTGACCAAACTGCAAGCACACTGGACCATCAAAATCTAATGTCACCTGTGACGGATCGTCCAACCAAACTTTTTTAATTATTTCCCCCGCCGGAATAAAGCTTAAATTTGTCCCTTGCTGATACCAAACTGTGATTGTAGGTATTGCTCCCCCTAAACCTTGGGCTTGGCAAGAAAAGATGGAACGCAAAACGGCGTTATTAGCCAGGACACGACTTGCTAGCAATAACATTGCAGCTGAGAAAACAAGGGAAACTAGAGGAAGGAAATAGGGATTGTGTGGGGTATTTTTTTGAGAGTCGGTGTTGTTCATCAACCATTACTGAATTCAATATTTAGTTTTTTGGTAATAGCTAATGGCTACTAGCCAATTAAGTAGGTTAAAAAAATTCAACGTAGTGGGCACTGCCCACCAAAACCTTCTAACCTATCCACAGAAGTAATGGAGGCTAATGCCCACCTTACAACTTTCATTTTTGGCAAATAACCGAGAACGGGGTGTGGGGTG
>CAZZXJ010000032.1:15471-20974 GCA_964657905.1 uncultured Stigonema sp. | reverse complement strand
ATGGTGATCGCTCAGTTTCAATAGGAGTCCCAATTCAGGTCAACACTGGCACTATTTACCTTGCCTTAATGGTGCTAATTGGTGTAATCTAGGACTTACGCATTGACAGAAATAGTATTGTATGCAGTGGTAACGGTTGGGCAATGAGCGCTTTCTTTCTTTTGGGTAAACCATAATTTGACCGTAGGGGCGCGGTCTCCGCGCCCTTACCAACCGAATTCCGTTATACACATGATGCTCAATTTGTATAGTGCGTAAGTCCTATAATCATTGGCGCAAATGGGCTTTCCCTCATATCACTTGCGGCAGTGGTTTGTGGAGGAGAGATCGCACTCTTACCCAAGTCATCGAAGTTGAAAAGCCCGTCCTTTAAGAATGATGTAGAATCCATACCGATAGTGAATTCGCGGACTACCGAGCCAGAATCGAATCTTTGCGCTAATCAGACTCAAGTGACTCATTCGCGGCTTTATCGGCAGACCGAAATGCGGCGAATTAAGGCGTCACTACTGGCAAATGGTTCCATCCTTGTTTTCCCAGAGCGTGACTATCTCTGTGAAGATTATTATCAAATTCGAGAGTATTTATCTGATATTCATCAGCAAACCCTTGATATCATTATTGTCATTCCTGATGGGGCAATTGAACCAAATTCTCTCAATAACACTGCACTCATTAGTCGGCTCAATCTGAAAAACTGTTTAATTGCAGGTTCCGCCACGTTCTATCAAGAGAATGTTTTGCATTGGATGCATGAACACCGTCAGCATGATTCAATCAATCCAAATAAAGGTCAAATTATCGCTTGTATTCCCTGGCATTGGAACAGTCAAATAAATGGCTGTAATAGTGCCAATATCATATCTCAGCAATTTTGTCGCGTTGGCGCTCAACTTTGGGGAGAAGAACATCTAACATGGCGCAGTGCAACCGCGTTTGATGCAGTGTTTATTATTCTCAGAGTTTTAGAACGCTATCACAACCAAACCCATCAACCGTTACTAAATAGCCACTCTCTCATCGAACTAATGGATCAGTATTTCAAACGACAGCAAAGCGCAAAGCAGGGAGTAACAGGAATTATTAAATTTGATGAAAATGGCGATCGCCTTGAACCGCCGTCAGAAATCGTTACCGTGAAATGGAATGGTCAACAACAAAAATGGCAATGGTCGCATTTACGATCAATGTAGGAATAACTTGATGGTTTGCATACATTTATCCAATCATCCATAACTGTTAATTATTATCTAATACGGTTCAGTAGTTCTTTACCTCCCGTCTACCTATGTAGAGACGCGACGCCAGTCCCCTACGGCGGGAAACCCGCCGGAGAGTGCTGGCTCAAATTTCGCGTCTCTACACAACCTAAAATTCCCACCAATCACAATACTACTCGGTTAAGGTTTTTTATGGTAATTCTGGTTGTAGAGACGCGATTAATCGCGTCTCTAAAGGGTTTCGCGTTAGGTAAATTATCTTAACCGAGCAGTATTGCCACCAATCATCCATAACTGCTAATTATCTACACTGGTCGCAAAACTTCCTACATCTGAAGTAGAAATGTTCTCAATTCTATTAGTAGGCTGTATTTAACGAACTCTTGGAAATTACAATGTCAACTGTTAATACCGTTCAAAATAATCATTCCATGAACACTGAACGTTGGCAGTTTTGGATTGATAGAGGCGGCACTTTTACCGATATAGTGGCACAAAGCCCAGATGGTAGAATAATCGTTCACAAACTGTTGTCTGAAAATCCAGAACGTTACACAGATGCGGCAATTCAAGGTATTCGAGATATCTTGGGGATTCCATCTGATGCGCCAATTCCAACCGAGCAAATTGCTGTTGTCAAAATGGGAACGACGGTGGCGACGAATGCACTATTAGAGCGTCAGGGCGATCGCACTCTTTTACTGATCACTAAGGGTTTCCGTGATGCGTTACGCATTGGTTATCAAAATCGTCCGAACATCTTTGCGCGTCACATTGTTTTGCCGGAAATGCTTTACGAACGGGTGATTGAAGTCGAAGAACGCTATAGCGCTCAGGGTGAAGAACTGATGAGCGTCCAAATTAATCCTCAACTCATACAATCGCTACAATCGGCATACGACGCTGGCATTCTTTCTTGTGCGATCGCATTTCTGCACGGCTACCGCTACCCCAACCACGAACAACAAATTGCCGCCATTGCCCGTGACATCGGTTTTACCCAAATCTCAGTGTCTCATGAAGTCAGTCCACTAATGAAGCTAATTAGCCGAGGCGATACCACTGTCGTTGATGCCTATGTGTCTCCGATTTTACGGCGCTACGTTGATCGAATCGCTACAGAATTTCAAGCACCGATAGACGGTGCAGCACCCCAACTCATGTTCATGCAATCCAACGGCGGTTTAATTGATGCTAACCGATTTCAAGGCAAAGACAGTATCCTATCTGGTCCTGCAGGCGGAATAGTTGGAGCCGTGAAGACAAGCGCAATGGCAGGTTTTGACCGCATCATCGGATTTGATATGGGTGGGACATCCACCGATGTGTCGCACTATAACGGTGAATACGAGCGCTCATTTGAAACTGAAGTTGCTGGAGTGCGGTTGCGTGCGCCGATGATGTCGATTCATACCGTAGCTGCGGGTGGAGGATCGATTCTTTCCTTTGATGGATCTCGCTATCGAGTCGGTCCTGAATCGGCAGGCGCATATCCAGGTCCTGCTTCTTACCGTCGAGGTGGTTCGTTAACGGTAACTGATTGCAATGTGATGGTCGGCAAACTTCAAGCCGCTTTCTTCCTGTCTGTGTTTGGCACTGAAGGTAACTTGCCGCTTGACACTGAGATTGTACGGCAAAAGTTTACCGAATTGGTAGCCGACATAGAAAAAACTGGTTTTCAACAACAGCCAGAACAAATAGCAGAAGGATTTTTAGCGATCGCAATCAACAAAATGGCAACCGCGATTAAGAAAATCTCGATTCAACGCGGCTACGATGTCACGGAATATACGCTTTGCTGCTTCGGTGGTGCGGGCGGACAACATGCTTGCTTGATTGCCGAAGCGCTAGGAATGACTCGAATTTTCATTCATCCCTATGCAGGGGTGCTATCTGCCTATGGTATTGGATTGGCAGATGTGCGAACTCTTAAAGAAAAGGCAGTGGAAGTTCTATTAACCGAGTCCGAACTACCCATGCTAAAACAAATGCTGACCACGCTTTCTATAGAGGGTCGCACTGAAATTGTTCAACAGGGTATAGATGAGTCTCAAATCGACGTTCTGCTCAAAGCACATCTACGCTATGCGGGGACGGATTCTAGTTTAGTTGTAGATTTTGGAAATGTGGTTTCTATGCGCGATCGCTTCAAAGAAGCCTACCACCAACGTTACGGTTTCACGATGCCTGATAAAGTGCTGATGGTGGAAGCAGTTTCTGTGGAAGTGGTGGGACGGACTATCGACCTTGAAGAACCGATGCTGACATTGAGCAGAACTACACCACTGGAAGCGATCGCGACGGTACAAATTTACACTAAAGGTAAATGGTATCATGCCCTCGTTTATCAACGAGAAGATTTAAGACCTGGCGATCGCATTACAGGAGCCGCCCTGATTGTCGAACCCACTGGAACAAACGTCATTGAGCCTGGTTGGTGTGCAGAATTAACCGAACGCAATCACCTAATTTTGAGCAGGGAAGAGACGGGACAGCGGAACGTCTTTACGGGAGTTATTGCCCCCAACCCCATTCTGTTGGAAATTTTCAACAATTTAGTGCGGGCGATCGCAGAAGAAATGGGCATCACGTTGCAAAACACAAGTTACTCCGTCAACATTAAAGAACGGCTTGATTTCTCCTGCGCCATTTTTGATCAACACGGACAACTCGTTGCCAACGCGCCCCATATTCCAGTCCATCTTGGTTCGATGAGTGAAAGCGTAGGTAGTTTAATCCAAGCCAAAGGCAATACCATTAAACCTGGTGATGCCTATATTTCAAATAATCCCTACAACGGGGGTACGCATCTTCCAGATGTCACAGTTATCACTCCGGTTTTTATCTCCCAGGCTGCGATTCCATTGTTCTACGTCGCCTCACGCGGACACCATGCCGACATTGGCGGAATTACACCAGGTTCGATGCCACCACACAGCACTACTATAGATCAAGAAGGCATCTTGCTTGATAATTTTCAGCTTGTAGAGCAAGGACGCTTCCGAGAAGTAGAATTACTAGAATTGTTGACAGCAGGTAACTATCCGGTTCGCAATCCCACTCAAAATTTAGCTGATCTCCAAGCACAGATCGCCGCTAATGAGCGAGGCGTACAGGAACTCCGCCGCATGGTCGAGCATTACGGACTGGCGACCGTGCAAACATATATGCAGCATGTCCAAGATAATGCTGAAGAATCGGTGCGGCGCGTGATTGATGTGCTTCAAGATGGCAGCTTTACTTATTCTATGGATGATGGAAGTGAGATCAAAGTCAAGATTACGATTGATCGTCGCGATCGCGCTGCCCGGATTGATTTTACTGGCACCTCACCGCAGCAATCTACAAATTTGAATGCCCCAAGAGCGATTTGCAAAGCGGTTGTCCTTTATGTTTTTCGTACACTAGTTGATGATGACATTCCCCTCAATGCAGGATGCCTTAAACCTCTAGAGATCGTTATTCCAGATGGATCTCTGTTAAATCCACAATATCCAGCCGCAGTCGTCGCAGGCAACGTCGAAACGTCGCAAGCGATCGCAAATGCCCTGTATGGTGCACTTGGTATAATGGCAGCGGCTTGTGGCACCATGAACAATTTCACCTTTGGCAATGAGCGACACCAGTATTATGAAACCATTTGTGGTGGTTCTGGTGCCGGGGCAACCTTTAACGGAACTGATGCTGTTCAGACGCACATGACTAACTCACGCCTCACCGATCCGGAGGTGCTAGAGTGGCGATTCCCGGTTTTAGTGGAAGAGTTTGCCATCCGTCCTCATAGTGGCGGAAATGGAAAACATAGGGGTGGAAACGGAGTGATTCGGCGGATTCAATTTCGCGAAGCGATGACTGCTGCAATTTTATCAGGTCATCGCGAAAAGCCGCCGTTTGGGTTAAAAGGTGGCGAACCGGGCGCCATCGGGCGCAATTGGGTAGAACACCGTGATGGGACGATCGAACCCCTCGCTAGCAAAGCTGAGGTTCAAATGCATCCAGGCGATGTCTTTGTGATTGAAACGCCAGGAGGTGGAGGATTTGGTCAAGTCTAGAGCTTGCAAGACTGCAAGGGTGCGATCGCGCAGCGTCTCTGTCGCCAGAAGGGAAGTATCTCGAAGAGAGGTTAATATTATAGCCGTTCTCGTTTGAGTTATATCAGGTTCGGTTGAATGCTTATCCGAACATGATATCAAAGGGTAATAGAAGTAGGATTGACAGGGGTAATTTCCCTGGCATAACGATTGAAATCCTCGATATTGAACGTAAAGATGTGGGTTAGCTCA
>CAZZXJ010000032.1:0-15371 GCA_964657905.1 uncultured Stigonema sp. | reverse complement strand
CCTGGCATAACGATTGAAATCCTCGATATTGAACGTAAAGATGTGGGTTAGCTCAGATCTTGCACCACGCTGTTATTGCGAAAATCAAAGCCCAAAAGCCTTATGATTTCGTAAGGTGGGCAGTGCCCACCCTACCCTTATTGAGAAGGTGCAAGATGTCAGTTAGCCCATGCACTAGCATGGCAGCTGTCAGCCGTGCGTCGTGGACATTGACCCCTTTGACCTGATACTGCACCACTAGCCGTTCCCAATCGTCGTAAATGCTGGCGGGATCAGCCACAAATGTAAAGAAAGCCTTGAGCCGCCTGATTTCTTCCCCGGCTTCTTCGGCAGTATGCCCCAGCCCGTTTCTGTTTACGGGACGGGTGTATACGTTCCAGAACTCGATAAGGTTTTGCGGGACGATACAGAGCGTTTCTCCCTGGTTCCTCAGTAAGGAAACCGCGTTGGTTGCATCGTTATACATTGGGTGAGCATGATCTGCGCTTCGCAGCAGTACATTAGTATCGATCAAGTAAGCCACTACAGTCTCTCATCCTCATACATGCTTTCCCGGCTGACCGCATAATCCGAAAGAGGAGGCCCATCATGGCGGTGGCTTTCCGCCCATGTTCGGAAAGCTATGACCCACTCTTCTGCTGTTGCGGTTTCATGGAAGGGGCGTTCCTGTTTATCCATCAGTTGCCGCAGCAGCTTATCTATATAGGGTTTAACCTGTTCTGGGGAAATATGGGTGATACTTGCCAAGACCCGAACGATATTCTCCAGCTCGTCCCGATGTTGATCCTGCAAGTGTTGCAAGTGAGCATCAACCAAAGGTTCCTGGGTACTGCCAAAAGAAGTGTCTGGATTCATCAGCTTCCCATTATATCGTATGCGCTCTTTCTATTATGAAAGGTTTTAAGGTTTCATCAATGCTTGTGTATGGTTGGATCTAGGGAAATATATATAGTGCGTACTAGTAGTCCCTAAAAGCGACAGATGTAGGACTTCTTTCTACATCTGAAGTAGAGATTTTTTCAATTCTATTAGTACGCAGAACCTTGGCGCGTCCGTGCTTGTTTATTTTCATTACCGAAGTTTCTTATGTTGAATCTATACTCATATCTTGCACCACCGCTCTTATACCGGGTAAGAGTGCGAATCGATAAAGCAGAAACCCTTAATTTATCGTTTATAAACCCCTGACGCTCGTTCCAAGGGAGATCGCTTCGATTATCGCTCCTCGCCGTGACAGTTGGAAAACGAATTGCAGCGATGGACTCACCGGTTTCTCGAACCAAGTTGAGAATGGTGCAAGATATCAGTATAGCAAAAAAGCCCCATATATCGGGGCTTTGAAATGGATTTATCAGATATTTAGAGTTATTGGTGCGACTTTGTGTGAGGCTAAAAAATAATTCATACCCGAATTCAGCAATGCTAAATCAAGGAATTTCTTCATTTTTTCAACAGTTGCCAAGATTGTTGAGCGATCGCCCAATCTTCCTGAGTCTGAATCACCAGTACCCGCACGGTCGAGTTAGAGGTAGCAATATCTACATCGACAGGTTTCTGGGTATTTTTTTCTGGATCTATTTTTAGCCCCAGAAATGCAAAGGCTTCACAAGTCGCAGCGCGAATCTCAGGATCATTTTCGCCCACACCTGCAGTGAACACCAAAGCATCCAATCCTTTTAGACTAGCAAGCATAGCACCAATATAAGACCGCAAGCGATGGACGTAGATATCCCACGCAAGTTGAGCGCGGGGGTTTCCTTGAGCGATCGCCTCTTGAATGGTGCGCATATCGCTAGATACCCCCGAAATTCCACGTAAGCCGGAAGCACGATTCAGAACATCGTCTAGCTTCTCCGCAGAGTAATCAGATTGCTGCAAAAGGTAAATAAGAATACTTGGGTCAACTGCACCAGAACGACTGCCCATCATCAATCCATCTAGTGGTGTGAACCCCATGGTTGTGTCTATGCTGCGACCATTTTTAATCGCCGCCAAAGAGCAGCCATTACCCAAATGACAGGTAATTAACCGCAAGGATGCTAAATCTCGATTGAGCAGATGAGCAGCGCGTTGAGAGCAGTATTGGTGACTGATGCCATGAAACCCGTAGCGACGGATACCTTGCTCTATCCATTCATAGGGACCGGGATAGATCGCCGCCGCCTCAGGGATATGGGCATGAAATGCGGTATCAAAAACAGCTACTTGGTTGACTTTTCCCAAGTGTTGCTCAATCGCCTCTATGCCTTCTAAATTCACAGGATTATGTGCAGGGGCGAGGTTGGCAAGACGAGCGATCGCCTTTTTAACATCCTCAGTAATCACCACACTCTGGCGATAATCCTGTCCCCCGTGTACCACACGATGTCCCACCCCATCAATTTCTGACAGCTGACTAATCACCTGAGTGGAACCTTGCCACAGCGTATCCAGCATATGAGCTATAATTTGCTGCCGGGAGTCTGCTGGAATTTCTTCATGCAGTCGTTTACCTGTAGATGTTTTTACCTCGATTTCTGCCATGCCTTGATGATGGCTCCAGTCTACTTTCGCTTCCCAAAGCGGTTGGGAAGCTTCTTCAAGAATAGCCTCTCCTGTAATGTCATACAGACAATTCTTTTGGCTACTTGATCCGCCATTTAGTACTAGTATTTTCATGATTAGCGCCAGTAGATTTTTTTAGGGTGAGTATTGCACAAACGATCACAAACAATTATCCAATATCTATTTAATGCAAAACATCTAAACTGACTAATTCTTCTTGAGACGAACAACATTCCCCAACAAGTTCCTATTCAATTTAAATTACTATTGCATCCAGGACTTACGCAAAGATAACCTATTTTCGTCATTGCAAGTGTTGCGAACGAATCCCAGTCTTGACCAGATTGCTTCGCTCCACTACGTTTCGCTCGCAATGACTAATCATCGCTGCATAAGTCCTGGCATCCTCCAAAAGTTAGGTTTATTTCAAATAACATATTTATATTTATTATTAAATAACGTTAATTACGTCTAATCAATAATAATTTATTCAAGAAAAATGTGATGATACTCACCAGCTAATAGTAGATAATTACACAACTAGAGGAATCCTAAATCATTCAAGAAAAATTTTAAGTCTTGGTAGGGTGGGCAGTGCCCATCCTCACCCGAATTTGGTGGGCAGTGCCCACCCTACGTATATTTCAAAAATCAAATACGATCCCTATAGAAAAGATCAATTTATCAAACAGAATACATTCGTCAGGAGTCAGAATTCAGTTGGGTATTCTGTACGACTGGCGGATGAATAAAGGGGTTTAAGCCACCCGCTAAATCGAGGATTTAGCGGTCTTCAATCAGTGGTGGGTTGAATCCCCGACTGATTCATTCTGACTTCTGACTTCTTCTTCAACTTAAGGAATAAATGCTGCATAGCAGAGAGTAATAATTTGAGCTATAACATTCAGTGGTTCATGCACGGACAAGTAGGTGACTAATAATAGGAATGCTATCTTAAAGGCAAGGGCACTCGCTAAAGTTTTGAGGAAACCGTTATGACCGCAACGCTGGATACGCCTAATTTAATCGAGTCATCGCTAGGTAAAGAAGCAGAAGACTTGCTCACCTACAAACCGAAAGTTTCTAAGGATTTATTACATTTACCAGGACCTGACTTTGTAGATCGAGTTTGGATCAACAGCGATCGCAATCCCCAAGTTTTGCGTAATTTGCAGCAACTGTATTCTCATGGTCGTCTTGCTAACACGGGCTATGTTTCTATTTTGCCAGTAGATCAAGGTATTGAACACTCAGCAGGTGCATCTTTTGCACCCAATCCTATGTACTTTGACTCCGAAAATATTGTCAAACTGGCAATAGAGGCTGGTTGCAACGCTGTGGCTACGACTTTGGGAGTTTTGGGCAGTGTTTCGCGCAAATACGCCCACAAAATACCTTTTATTCTCAAAATCAATCACAATGAACTTCTCACTTACCCCAATCAATATGACCAGGTCATGTTTGCCGATGTAGAACAAGCTTGGAATTTGGGTGCAGCTGCGGTGGGTGCAACAATTTATTTTGGTTCAGAACAGTCCACCCGACAAATTCAGGAAGTAAGCAAAGCTTTTAAACGCGCCCATGAACTGGGGATGGTAACTATTTTGTGGTGCTATCTGCGTAACAACGCTTTTAAGCAAGATAAAGATTATCACATTTCCGCTGACCTCACAGGACAGGCGAATCATCTAGGTGTAACCATTGAAGCTGATATCATTAAACAAAAGCTGCCTGAAAATAACAATGGGTACGGAGCAGTTGCTAAGGCGACTGGAGAGAGTTACGGTAAAACCAATGAGCGGATTTACACAGACTTGACAACCGACCATCCCATTGATTTGACTCGTTACCAAGTGCTAAATTGCTACTGTGGACGTGCTGGACTGATTAATTCTGGTGGAGCGTCTGGTAAAAACGACTTTGCAGAAGCTATTCGCACTGCTGTGATTAATAAACGCGCTGGTGGAACGGGATTAATTTCCGGACGCAAGACGTTCCAGCGTCCCTTTGAGGAAGGGGTAAAGCTGTTTCACGCTATCCAAGATGTGTACTTGTCAAAAGATGTGACCATAGCCTAACCTCCGCTTCAAAACTGGTGCTACCCCCAAAGCAAACAAGCACATAACACATTGTAAGGGCGGGGTTACCCCGCCCTTACGGTCAGGAAGAGGCACCTTTGCCGGGGGAGGGGAGCAGGGGGGGAACCCCATCCATAAATGGATTCGCTTGAAACCCGTGCGCGCAGGTGAGTCCAGAATCTTTTCCCCCTGCTCCCCTGCCTCTTCGGTCATATTCTGGTCTACCCAATAATGGTGCTGTAATGAGTAGCAATGTTTACATTACTTTCTATATACTCTTAACCAGCCTATAGGCAGAAGTCAGCTTGATGCAAAGTTCGTAAGATTCAAAGCGTGAATTCACTAAGCAAGGAGGGAATTTCCTAAATGTTGGAAATTAACAGAGTATTTGGTCAATTGCGCCGCAAAATGGCAATAATCATGCTGGCTGGTTTAGTTTGGCTCATTAGTATACCTGCTACCTCAGTTCAAGCTGCTGGTTATTATTCAGGGGATTACGCAACCAAAGAACAAGCAACTGCGGAAGTAGAACAAAAGATCGGAAAGAACGCCAATATTACACCAGATATCGGTGGCGATGATTATCTAGAGAGCGGTAAACGAGCAGCAGAAGTTATCCCTAAGGATTTGGGAACTGGAAGTCGCCAAAAAAATCCCGTAGAGATGCTGAAAAGAGCTGGCGAAGAATTGGGTAACGACCAAGTTCAACGGGCTTTTGGGTCAGAAGACTATGAGCGTAGTCCACTGGAAGAAGAGCTAGCCCGGAATAAAGCACAACGTGGGGACTAGGAATAAAAAGGTTTGAGAACAAGCAAACGGCGAACTTTTGCTTAAAAAGAAGGCAAGTCTCGTCACAAACCGCTCTCTCATAATACGCATCACGTTGCAGCTTTGCAAAAGCTGATTGAATTAGCCAGTTGAGTTGACTAAGTATGTCTTCTCAAGTGGCTATTTTTTATAAGAGAGATGCCTAAAATTCCATCAGATGCAGGACTTGCAAGCGATCGCTCCCTTTGATAGCTGAATTCTTTCAAGATCAACGATACTTATCTGTAACCATGTAGCATCAAAGGATCAACTGTTGCGATGCAAACATTAGAAAAAGCTAGCAAGTTCTCGGTATCGAAAGTGATTGTGATTGGAGGTGGCATAGGCGGCTTGACTTTAGCCCGTGCTTGTCTGGATGTCGGAATTGAAGTAGAAGTTTATGAAAAGCGCCAACTTGTCTGTTTGACCAGCAGCCACTTACTAGTCAAAGAAAATTGAACAATCCAACTGAGGGCGGATGTCGGTTTAACTTCAAAGACAGGGCGCGACGCCTACTGCTGCCCACTGTCGCCCCTACCGCCACACCGAATCAACAGAGAGAGTAGGGAGCGCTAAGAAAAACTTTACCAAACTTATCCATTAATGGCTAAATAGATAGGAGAACCAACAGCGCTAGTTTTTCAGAAGTAATAGCCGATCTCCAGCACATTTTTCCTATACCTAGGTCACTATATAGGAATCCTAAATCATTTGTGAAAAATATTAAGTGGTGTAGGGTGGGCACTGCCCACCCTACGTGTATTTCAAAAATCAAATAGGAATCCTATAGCAGCATAATATTAGCTGTAGTTTAATTTTTGTCACTATAGAAAAATAAGCTGTCTATTGCCCCCAAGCATACTATTAGGGGTTTCACTTCAAGTAGCAGATAGCACCCAATTGAGTGATGTGAGTTTTGCTGGTGCGATCGCGTTCCTACTAGGACTTACTTATGGTACAAAAAGACCAGATTATGCATAACATGCGCGATCTCTACTGTCCGCATTGTCTGTATCTGCTTGTTTCAGCTATCTACAATCCACGTTCCATTTGACTGAGAGTGCATAAGTTGAGTTCACTTACACCTACTTAAGAATATAGCGAAACGGACTTATGTCCGAGAGCGCTTTAAAACTTTACTTAGTTGAGGTAATTGATGTCTTATGCACTATAGTAATTCCCACACAATCAAAATTTTGTCAATGCGTAAGTTCTACCTACGACATTTACCCGAGCAATCGGGCTTGACTTTTTCTCTGACAACTATGAGCTAGATCAAAGAGATTGTTGAGAAAAATTATCAGAGTAAAGGTAGTTCAAGAGTACGAGGATAGCGATATGACTTTTACAAAAGCAAAGACAACTGCATCTCAAAGTGAAGTAAAAATCCTTAAAAGGAAAAGCTTAGTAGCTCGATGGCTCAAAGATGAAAATTATAAACTTTATTGTCAATGGGTTGTTGAAGATTGAACTAGTTCAATGCAACAGCATACATGACTCGCAGCATCTTTGAATTCAAGAAAAACTAAGTTATTACAAATGTAACCGCATATTTTTCAGGAGATAGAAACCTCATGCTTCAACCACACAAAGGACAAAATTATTCCATTGTTGAGCGTATTAGCATTGCTTCAGCTTATATTGTCACTTTCTTCTTCATGAGTCTCATAATTATTCCTCAGAATATTCCATTTCTAGGAAATAATGTTTCGTCAGAGTCTACGGCAGTTACTGATTAAATAGTTGTTTAAAGTTCCGAATGTCAGTAGACCGAAAAGTTTTGCGCCTTCGCCCGCCGTCACACCAAGGCAATCGGGTGAGGGACTTTGGAGACAGGTAAGACGAGTTGTATTAAAGCTCAAAAAGCCAACTCGCAAGTGTGACAATGAAATTGCAATTTTGACGATGCTTCCAACGCCGAAAGTTACCGCAGCAGTTGTCACAGAACTTTACCGAGAAAGACATAGCGTTGAAAATCTGTTTCAAAGTGTGACGGAAAATTACGAGTGCCAAATTCAAACTTTGGGCTATCCAAAAGCTGCATTATTTTCGTTTTGCCTCCCATTAGTCGCTTACAACATTTTAGCAACCTTCGGTGGGGTATAAATATACATCCCAGCTTAACGCTTAGGGTAATGCCCTCGAAAATCTGTAACATTTTGTACCGTAAAGCAATTTATTAAAGGAAAAAATAGAAAATATCCTACCAAGATTAGGCTATCCTGAAAAGAATCAGAGATTTGCCGAATGAAGTCACGATGAAGCTTGCCGGACGAGTCAGTCAAGTAAAACCTTCTTTAACCTTAGCCATCACAGCGAAAGCTAAGGCAATGAAGGCAGAAGGAATAGATGTTTGTAGTTTTAGCGCTGGCGAACCAGACTTTGACAGCCCAGCGCATATCAAAGCTGCGGCCCAGAAAGCTTTGGATGAAGGTAAGACCAAGTATGGACCAGAGGCTGGAGAACCAAAGTTAAGGGAAGCGATCGCCCACAAGCTAAAAACTGATAATGGTCTTGATTATAAAGCAGAAAATGTCATCGTCACCAACGGCGGTAAACATTCTCTGTTCAACTTGATGCTGGCATTGATTGAATCAGGTGATGAAGTCATTATCCCTGCACCCTACTGGCTCAGTTACCCGGAAATGGTGACAATTGCAGGTGGAAAGCCAGTAATTATTAATACAGATGTAGGCAGTGGATACAAGATTACTCCCGAACAACTACGTCAGTCAATTACACCGCAAACAAAGCTATTTGTCCTTAATTCACCATCGAATCCCACTGGGATGGTTTATACATCGGCTGAAATTAAGGCTTTAGCAAAGGTAGTAGTTGATACAGACATTTTGGTTGTTGCCGATGAAATTTATGAAAAGATTCTTTACGACGGTGCAGAACACGTCAGTATGGGTTCGTTAGGCGAGGAAATTTTTGCCCGAACCATTATCAGTAACGGCTTTGCTAAAGCTTATTCGATGACGGGGTGGCGCATAGGTTATTTGGCCGGACCAGTTGATTTGATCAAAGCTACGAGTACCATACAAGGGCATAGTACATCAAACGTATGCACCTTTGCCCAGTATGGTGCGATCGCTGCTTTGGAAGGTTCACAAGACTGTGTAGAAGAAATGCGCCTAGCTTTTGCTAAACGGCGACAAGTAATGTTAGAAAGACTCAACGCCATTCCCGGACTAAATTGTCCGAAACCAGACGGCGCTTTTTACATGTTTCCTGATATTAGTCAAACAAAGCTCAAATCCCTAGAGTTTTGTAACGCCCTGCTGGAAAAACAGCAAGTCGCAGTCATTCCCGGAATAGCCTTTGGTGCTGATGACAATATTCGCCTTTCCTATGCCACGGATATGGCGACAATTGAGAAGGGGATGGATAGATTGGAGAAGTTTGTTAGAAATTGTTAGTTGTTGGTTGTTCTACAGAGGACGGATGAGACGCCCATCCCACAAGAGAATCAGAATGCACTTATTTAGAGTAGCCGCCCTCAGTAGGTCGGCGCACTAAATTATTACTGGTTCGTAGTTGCGCTTTAAAGCGCAACTACAAGCCTATGCAATATTTGTTTACACAGTTTGGTTTTATTTCGTCTATCTATTTAGCAGGGTGCGTTAGCTTTCAAATTACAGGGCTGTAAGATTCCCGACTTCGCAGAAGTTGTGGGAAATCTGCTCAACCTAAGTTTTTAGTTCTATTAAAAATAGGATTTTTATGATTCAAGCCTTACCACAACTAGTCACATTTGATGAATTCATTGAATGGTATCCAGAGAATTCAGAACACAAATATGAGTTACATGATGGAATAATTGTTGAAATGCCTAAGCCAACTGGACTACATTCAGAAGTAGCAGGATTTATTTCTGGCAAACTCTTTATAGAAATTGAGCGTTTGCAACTACCCTACTTCATTCCTAAAGAATGTGTTATTAAACCAAGAGACAATGGCGGTTATGAACCAGATGTCATTGTTCTAGATAAACAAGAGGTTTCTAACCATGAACCTCGATGGAAAAAAGAATCGATCATTACAGGAGGTGATTCTGTTCGTTTAATAGTTGAAGTTGTTTCTACCAATTGGTCTGATGACTACGCTTTGAAATTAGAAGAGTATGAGTCATTTGGCATTGGGGAATACTGGATTGTGGATTACTTAGCTTTAGGCGGTAAACGATTTATCGGTAATCCTAAGATACCTACTATTTCTATTTACTCATTCGTGGGAGGTGAGTATCAAGTTAACCAGTTTAGAAGTGAAGATCGCCTAATTTCACCCACATTCCCAGAATTGAATTTAACTGCAAAACAGATTTGTCAGGCGGGAGGGGCGTAAAAGTTATTCCTCAGATTCCCGATTTCGCAGAAGTTGCCGGGAATGTTGCAGCCCCATATTACAACTAACAACTATCACAATTTAAATCCCATTTCTTGCAAACCTTGGCGCAGTCGCTTTGCTTCTTGGGAATTATGCTGTTGGTGAAGGGCGATCGCCTTCCTAAAAGCCCTCAAACTATCTTCGACATTACCAAGTTTCAGCAGCACCACTCCTAAGTTTTGATACGCCTCTGCATAGTGAGGATTTAACTGGATTACTTTTTGGTAAGATGCAACTGCATCAGTGTACAAACTCATTGCTTTGAGGGTCATGCCCAGATTGTAATAACCAACAGCAAAACTGGGATCAATTTTCAAAGATGTTTCGTAAGCAGTTTTTGCCGCCTTTAGGTCTCCAGATGCTTTGAATAAGTTGCCGAGATTGTTGTATGCTCCTAATTTGAGCAGAGGATAAATAGGCAATTTGATGGCAGCTTGATAGTGAGCGATCGCCTGCTTGGGATTTTGGATACGATTGTAGCCAATGCCCAAATGATAGTAGAGTTCGTACAAAATCTCATAGTTTTCCTCACAATCAGCGACTCCTCGTGCCAGTAACTCAATACCTTGTGCTATTTTCCCAGTTTCCACATACAATGCTCCCAATTTACTGCACACATAGGGATCATGGGGATGAGTCGCAATAAACTCTTCCATCGCCGCTTGCGCTTTAGCATGTTTATTGTGTTGGTCGATGGTATTTTTTTGGTATCCTACATGTAGGATTGCCACATCTGGTAAATAACCTATTTGCCAGTGTGTTTCCTTACTTAAAATTACAGATACACTATCATCTACTAAGGCATGGTAAGGACGGGAAAAGCGCATATCTGGATGATTGCGGAATAGGCGGGAAACAAGAGAATAGGGAGATTGTTCTGCACCAACTTCTTGGCGGACAAGGTTGATGAGCAGATATTCTTCCCTATGTATAGTATCTTGCAGTTGTGGCACAATTTTCGGTGTGAGAGTTTCATCAGCATCTAATACCAGAACCCAGTCACCTGTAACGTATTTTAAAGCTTCATTCCGGGCTGCACTGAAGTCATTGATCCATGGAAAATCATGAACCGAAGCACCGAATTGTTTAGCAATTTGTGGAGTGCGATCGCTGGAACCTGTATCAAGTACTACCATTTCATCTACAACATTTTTTACACTGCCAAGGCACTTAGGCAGTGCTACTGCTTCGTTTTTGACAATCATGCACAGGCTGAGTTTCATAAGCTAATGGTTATTTTATAAAGCAGGAGTCAGGAATCAGGATACTGAAGCCAGAATAACTTGTTGCTCAACACCCTGCTCTTGATGGGCGGGCGCAATCAGAATTAAAAAACTTCATCCCCCTGTAGGTATATTTCTTCTGACTCCTGACTTCTGTCTTCTGTCTTCTGACTCCTTTTTTTTAAGGATTACCTATTGCCAACTTAAATTCTCTGCCAGAATCGACATGAACTGATCACTGAGTCAGCATTTCCAGAAGGTAGGGTAAATTTAATGAGGGGAAAAAAGTTAGGTGGACGTTACGAAATTGTTGCTGAACTGGGGCGTGGGGCGTTTGGTATTACTTTCGTTGCCGTAGACACGCAACGACCGGGTCATCCGAAATGTGTTGTTAAGCAGCTTAGACCACTCAACACCGACCCATACACCTTAGCGGAAGCAAAACGTTTTTTCGACCAGGAAGCAATGATTCTGGAAATGCTAGGTAAACATGACCAAATCCCGCGATTGCTAGCTCATTTTGAGGAAAATCAGGAATTTTATTTGGTTCAAGAATATATCCCAGGTCAAGACTTAAGCCAAGAACTGCTTTCAGGGAAGCCCCTGAGTGAAGCACAGGTGAGTAAACTTTTGCAGGAGATTCTGGAAGTTTTAGCCGAGGTTCATCAGCAGGGGATTATTCACCGGGACATCAAGCCTTCCAACATCCGGCGACGACAAGATGGCACAATTATCCTGATTGACTTTGGCTCAGTCAAACAAATCACTACTCATACGGTTAATTATCTTGGGCAAACGAGTTTTACTGTTGCCATTGGTACTCGCGGCTATATGCCCAGTGAACAAGCTGATGGAAACCCACACTTCAGCAGTGATGTCTATGCAGTGGGAATGATTGGTATCCAAGCCCTGACAGGAATATCCCCAGTTAAATTACCAAAAGATATTAATACTGAAATTATTTGGCGTGAGCGATCGCCTATCAGCCCTCATTTTGCCGAAGTTTTAGACAAAATGGTGCGCTATGACTTTCGTCAGCGTTACTTTACAGCAGTGGAGGCGTTGCAAGATTTGAAGGAGAACATTTCTGGTATCCCTCAAAACCAGAAGGCAGAACCGACAAATATACCAAGCACTGCAACTTTGCAACGCCGACGGTCTGCACCACGGTGGAAAGTTTTCATCCGAGTCGCAATAGCAGTACTACTCGCCACTGTCATTGTCACCTTATTGCAATTTAAACCTCGAAAAGAAATTGTTTTGAACCGTGAATATGAAAATTATGCTGATGAGATAAAGATAAAATATCCTGAAAATTGGGTAAGACAAGATATAGAAAACGCAATTACTCAGGAAGTCGTTACATTTATTTCACCGAAACAAAGTAATACAGATAAATTCACCGAAAATGTGACTATCAGAGTTGAAAACTTAGTAAAACCTTTGACATTAGAAGAATATACAAATTTATTAATTAAGGAAATTAAAAATAATCAGCCAGATGCTAAGATTGAGCAAACTTCAACGACCCTGGCAAATAAACCAGCGAATCAATTAGTTTCTACCATAACAGATGGGAGAAATCATTTAAAAACTCTGCAAGTTTTTACTTTAAAGGTTGACAAAGCCTACGTAATTATCTATACAGCAAAAATAGATAATTACGATAAGTATATCCATACAGCAGAAAGTATGATTAAATCATTTGACATTCAATCTGAAGGTGCTGCTGCTCCGTAGTGCCTGTGGATACTTTACTTTCTATCGGCTGAAGGTCGAAAGGGAGATGGGTTTGTAGACTGCACCGTTTGATTGCTAGGGTTGATCTTTACTTGAGTCGATCCGCCTGTGTCATTGTTAGTAGGGACGTTAACTTGACTCTGTAAACTTCCAGTTCCCACTGATGTTTGCTGATCCTCGACTTGAATCTGAATATCAGTGGAAGTCACAACCTTTCCATTTCTCGTGGCTGATGACAGACTTTCAATACTACTGTCAATAGTAGTGGAAGTCACAACCGATGAGTTTCTGATCCCCAACTCGCGGCGATCTAGTAGATTTGTGAGAACACTCTTGGGATCGCTGTTACCCTTGAGAGTGAATAACAAAGTCTTATACGTACAAGGATCGTCTTTGCGAATAGCACCACAAACAACAGATTGTTTGAGGAGCCTACCTGTATTGATGAATTTCAGTGTACCGTTATCAAAGTTCATCTGAAATCTTCGAGATACGTCCTGACAGCGCCGCACAGGTGTCCACGGTGGAGGGAAGGAATTTTTGGTAGCCCAGTAAATCACTGGCATTTTCCTTCCGTCTTGGGTGCGAGCAAATGTTACGGGTACACCGTCTATCTGATCGCAGTAAAAGCTTCTGCTTTCAGCATAGCTTGGTTGATTAAGGATGCCAGTTGTGGCAAATGCTGTAAGGGAGGCGATCCCAAGGACTTTCGCAACCCCTGCCAACACTCGGGCAAATAATCGCAGGCTCATAAAGTAAAGCAAAGATCCCTAAACACGATGTATTATATTAGCCCAATTAATACATATTAAGTTTTTGGATAAAACTTAATATATATTTACGGCAAAGGTTTAAAGGAAATCAACCTCATGATACACTACTAGAACTTACGCACTATAAGCTCTTGAGCATCATGTGTATAACGGAATTCGGTCGTTTCATCTCGTAGAATTAACCACATGGTAAGGGCGCGGAAACCGCGCCCCTACGGTAAGGTGGTCTACCCAAATGAATATTGTGCTTCGCAGCCCAACCGTTACCACCCCATACAAGACTATTTCTGTCAATGCGTAAGTCCTAAATACATTTGTGATCTTTGACACTGCTAAAACATTTTAATAATGCTGAGGAATAACAGCGCGGTACATGACGAATCCTCCCATAGAATCTTTTAGGTCTTCCATTTCAGAGGGAGTAACAAAAGTTTTAATTTCTACAGCTATCTTTATATTTCCTTGTTCTGCCGCTATTTAATCGCGCTGAAGCGCAACTACAAACGGTTTACAGGAGGGAAACCCTCCTTAGGGGCTGTCTCACCGCATCAGATCTAAGTTATCGCCAACGTGAACGCCATCTCAAAACATGCCGTAGGAGCGATCGCCATGCAAGTCTTTGTTGCCATTATTACAGCATCATTACCGGGTAGACCACAATATAACCGTAGGGGCGGGGTTACCCCGCCCTTACAATGCTGTGTATTGCATCGAAACGAGAACTGCTATATTTACCAGGTTTGTAGGCTGGTGCTTATTTGAACTGTATTGGTTGTCAAAAGTGGTGCAGCATATAGCAGTCCTATCTGATTTGTGAAATTATTAGTAGGGTGGGCTATGCCGCAAATTAGCAAGCTTGTGCGGCATAGCCTACTTTACAAAATCATCTATTGTGTAGGAATGATTTAGGATTGCTATAGTCGCAATAGATCTTAGATATTCATTTGGCAATTTGGCAACCACTCCCATTAAGTGGAGAGTATCGTATAAATCAATGAGTCTTGCATAAAGACGCATAGCACACAACAGAAACTGCTCTTTCCGGGTTAGTTATCAGGGTCTTTTATCGCAAACATTCTGGGTGTGTTTGATATCGTAACGTCCTATTTGCAACTCTATTTGAAACAGTGTAAACCCCAGGTGATGAGCCTGGGGTTTTGCTTTTCGTTTAAACATATTTTAAGTGATGTTGAATCAATAAAATTGATGCCAGTACTTTGTCCACGATGCAGATGGAGATACCAACATAAGGGAATTAAAGCACTTTTCTTCAATTCTACAAATCGCTTGTAACTTACAAGATTGGGAAAATATTTACGAAAATAATTATATACGTGTTTAGCTCGACTTTATCCATTTTTTTCTCCAGGCGATCGCTATCGTTGAAACCTTTGTGGGACGGTAGTTTTACTTTTTGAACGGAGAGTGCTCATGTATGACGTGGAAAAAGTATTTGCCAAAAAGCCGGGGTTTTTGCCGGATAAAGAAAACCGAGTTCTTAATTTTGGATAAAGTCGAGCTTAGGAGATACTGTGCTCTTCCTGGTCGCCCTAATGTGAATGTGACTGTGGTGGGTAGTGGTGTAGAGGCGATCGCTGCAATTTTCTCCTAGTGTTCTACATCACCTTTTACTCTTAAACTTTGAGCGTGTTTTCTTGACTACTCTTGGATTATTTCTGTGTTGTGGTAGGGGGATTTCTAAGTCTAAAATCTCATCTATGGCAGTAAATGGTATAATATTTGTACTATTTACATCCAAAGGAGTGAAAACCATGCCACGCCTAGATTTGGGTAATCCCTATGATTACTACGTGCAA
>CAZZXJ010000031.1:0-21034 GCA_964657905.1 uncultured Stigonema sp. | reverse complement strand
CAATCCCAACTCTCAGCCAGAATCCACGAGCTTATAGCTCGTGGAGTGGCTCAAAATACAATTGTATCGGACTTACGCACGGTCATAAATTTGGTCGTTTAAGACGGACGAGCGGACACAGAAAGGTGCAGCAGGCAATTTGGGGCATTGCTCTGAAACAGAATTGACCGCATTGTCAGGGCGGGGTTTCCCCGCCCCTACGCATTTATCCTAAAATAAATATTTATACTTACTAGATTACTTTTATGGTGTAGTACTTTGTAAAAGAAATGTCGCCAACTCACAAAATCCTTGCCCTTCAGCATCTGTAGTCACATAAGCAGGTTGATGCTGCAACTGATTTGCATACTCCAGCACATTTGCTACACCCACTGATATAGGAAAACAACGCTGATCGAATAAACTTTCATCGTTGGGACTATCGCCTACAGTCACAACTTGTTCTTTTTTGTATTGGGGAAAATCTTCACGCAACACCTGTAACAACCCACGGGCTTTATCTTGTCCTAAAGGTTTGATATGACACTGCACGTTACTGTAGGTGAATCCCCAATTCATTTGCTGGCAGAGATGACTCAGGGTTTGTAGTTCATCTGTACTCAGACCTTGCACATCAAATGTCCAGTCAGTGATGCGAAAGCGATTATCAAAAGATTCCTGGATGTGGGGAAATTGGGTTTGTAACTGGTGAAACGCCGCCGCTAACTGTTGGCGATGGGCAACAAAATCAGGAATGGGCGTTAAGGCTACTGGTGTCTCACTCCCAGATCGATAAAATAAACCGCCGTTTTCCGCTATAGCACCAACGACTGACAGGTAACTTACGACTCCACTCACCCACCCAGCGGAACGTCCAGTGACAATTAATACCTTGAAGTCAGCTTGTGCTAAATCCTCCAAAGCTTGCAACAAAGCAGGAGTAAATTTTCCTCTCGTAGTCAGAGTGCCATCCATATCTGTGGCGACGAGACGAATATTGCTAAAGCAATTAGTAGATGAAGCTTGAGATAGGGGTAAGTGTCTGTACATCTGCGGTTGGGGAAAAGCTAACAAAGGAGTCAGAAGACAGGAGACAGGAGACAGGAGTTGTAGAGACGCGATATATCGCGTCTCTACAGGAGTCACCGAATCAGGAGAACTCTACCCCTGAGGGATAGGGAGTTAAGAACCAGTCGCACAGGAAACATTCTGACTCCTGACTCCTGACTACAAAAAATAATAATGATACCGCAAGATGACACTCAGAATTTGGGCATCCTAAAGATTAGGAGTCAAGTTTTTCTGTTTGCCAACCATGTCAACCTCAATGTTTGTTGCCCAAGCCTCAGGCGCAAAGACTATAAAAGCATCTATCAAAGTGCCAGTGAGTGACCCACAAGCACCTCCACTTTTGGTAGCAACCGCTGGCGGACTAGCTTTAGCGGTAATTGCTCTGATTGTGTACGGCAAACTTCAAATGAAACAGTTAGAGAAAAAAGTCAAGTTTGAAAAATTCCGCTCGCGAGAACTAGAGAAAAAGTTTAAATTAGCCTTGGAAACAATTCGCAAAATGGAAGCAAATCCCGACTTGATTAACTCACGGGAATTTAACGTAGATTATCTGCGAATGCGGATGTCAGAGGAAGTATTTCATTTTGCAATTGTTAATCAAGTTAAAATCAAGGTCAAAGACAAGATTTCTCAAGCACTGCGTCCCACTCAAGCCCAACAAGGAGCCATAGGGATTGCCAGTAACACCGGACGACAGGTGGATGAAATTTTTGATCTAGAGCATGAGACTGGCACACCACCAGCCACGAGTAAGCGAGTGTTGTTTCGCATTCAAATCCGGTTAATGAAGTTACCAACGCAAGCAACTTCTGCCACTATTAGCCAAATTATTGACTGTATTGAAACTTACCTTAGCCCCATAGACGATGAGGACACTTGGCAACCGACAATTCAAGGTCGGATTGCCTATATGCATTGGGATCAAAAGGCTAAGCCTACCCCCCTGTTGGTGCTGGAACAATCGAACGAAGGTGTGAATGTTACTTTCCGTACCAGTCGTCAACCAAATGCTACAATACAGTCGCAGGATTTGGAAATGAAAAAATCAGACTCTAGCAGAAAAAAATCATAGTTAGTTGTTTTTTGCTCTTGACTCTTGACTCACAACTTTGCTTTGGGAATCACGGGCTAAAAGACCATCCTCCATTTCCACAATGCGATCAGCTATGTCCAAAATACGGTTGTCATGGGTCACTAATAAGATAGAAGTTCCCTGATCTCTAGCAAGGCGCTGCATCAATTCGACGACAGCGCGTCCTGATTGTTTGTCCAAAGCTGCGGTGGGTTCGTCTGCTAGCACGAGTGGCGGACTATTTACCAAGGCGCGAGCGATCGCTATCCTTTGTTTTTGTCCACCAGAAAGATTTTCTGGGTAGTGATTAACTTTTTCCCCTAAACTAACTGCTTTAAGCATGGCTTCTGACTTAACAATGGCTTCTCGTGGAGAAATAAACTGATTCAATTCCACAGCCATTTGCACATTTTGCCTAGCAGTTAAGAACTCTAGTAAGTTGTGGGCTTGGAAAATATAACCTATCTTACGCCGCATGTTCACCAGTTTTGTCTGGCTGGCTCTAAATAGTTCTTTACCTAAAAATTTTAGACTTCCTTCTTGTACAGAGCGCAATCCACCAATCAAACTCAGTAATGTGGTTTTACCTGAACCTGATGGTCCAGTCATAATGACAATTTCCCCTGGATAAATTTCCAGGCTAATATCAAATAAAATTTGTCTTCTCAGTGCGCCTTTACCATAGTAGTGGTTGAGATTTTGGATAGCAATTACAGGTTCTTGATTCAGCATAAATTAAATTTTTAGTTGATAGGTGATAGTTGATAGTTGTTGGTATAACAACTAACGAAGAATCAATAACAAATAACTCCTCATTTAAAAAATATCAGCTGGATCGGCGGACTTCAATTTACGTACAGCAATTGCACCTGAAATAAAGCACATTATAATTGTCAAAATTAGCACCATAACCACGCGACTAAAACTCATAAAAACTGGTAAAAGTGTAGCTGCTCTAGCTGTTTGATATAAAAACATAGAGAAAGCTAACCCTGGCATATATCCTAAAATTGCTAAAATAAAAGCTTCTTGTAAAATAACAACTAACAAGTAGTTTTGTGTATAGCCTATTGCCTTGAGGGTTGCGTACTCAGCTAAATGATCAGCAACTTCGGTATAAAGTATTTGATAAACAATTACGGTTCCCACAATAAAACCCATGATTGTGCCTAACGTGAAAATAAACCCAATCGCTGTACTACTTGCCCAGAAATTTCTTTCGTAGTCAATATATTCTTGCTTAGTAAACACATTGACATCTTTAGGTAAATAATTCTTCAAGCTTTGAGCAACATTGGTTGCGTTTGCTCCCGGTTTTAATCGAATCAATCCAATGTCAATTAATCCTCGCTGGCGGTTATTAAATATCCGCATAAAGGTGACATCACTTGTAATTAAATTACCATCCGCCCCAAATGATGCACCTAATGTAAATAGTCCTTTTACCTGAATTCGCCGCCTTCTCACTTCTGTTGTCACAGTTTTTCCTTGCTCAAACTCAGCAGCTATGGGACCATATTCCTGCCTAGAAGAACGGTCAAATAAAACTGTATCAGGCAGTTTAAGTTTATCTATATTTTCCTGCACTCCTGGCAAGTTAAATGGGTTGGATTCAGGGTTAATACCAATGACTAATAGGTTACGAGGGCGACCTGTTATGGGATTTCTCCAACTAGTATAGTCTGTATATATAGGATTTACAGATTCCACTGCCTGCAAATCTAAAGCTTTGTACAACCTTCGTTGGGAAAAGCTTTTCATTGCTAGTAGAGCAATAGATTGACGGTTGATTAAAATAATGTCAGCTTGTAAACTGGTATGTAACCGAACGTTACTGAAATACAGAGAGTCCTGGAACCCGATCTGCATAAACATCAGAATATCGGCAAAGCCAATTCCTGCCAGCGCTACAGCTAGGCGAGTTTTTTCTCGCTTCAGTTGTAGCCAAGCTAAAGGTATTTTGTCCAGCATATTTTAGGTCTCCATATTGGTCATTGGTCATTGGTCATTAGTCATTGGTTATTCACAAATGAAAAATGAAAAACGACAAATTTAAATATTAATATCAACAACTACCTTGGCATAAGTTAAGCCTGCAACTCGTTCACTATCTTGTGGAGAGAGGGCTATTTTTACTTCTATGACTCTGGCATCAGTATCTGCTGCAGGATCTGTATTCAGCACATCTTTTTTGCCAATTTGTCTACCAATCTCAAAGACGGTTCCCTGTAATTGCCCAGTAAAAGCTCCATTATCGCTGCTGATCCTGGCTTGTTGACCGAGACGCACTTTACCAATACTGTCTTCAGGAACTTCGGCTATGACAGTCATTTGATCAGTTTGTCCAATTTCAGCTACGCCATCTGCGCTCAAGCTTTCTCCTGCTTTCGTGTGAATTTTTAAAATTTCTCCAGAAATTGGAGCTTTAACGTAGCTCAACTTCAGTTCTGCTTCTGCTTTTCTGACAGTTGCGATCGCATTGCCAACTTGTGCCTGGGCTATTTGTACATCGGTAGGATGGACTTCTAGCACTCTGCTAAATTTGGCTTTTTCTTCGTCGATTTGCTTTTGTAGAGTTGCTATAGTTTTGTCCCGGGTTTCTTTGGCTTCGATCAGCTGCTGTTGTAAAGTTTCTATGGTTTTTACCTGGTTAGCTTTAGCTTCGGCTATTTGTTGTAGCAAAGTTGCAATAGTCTGCGATCGAGTGGCTTGGGTTTCAGTAACCTGCTGATTCGTAGTTTCCGCACTCAGGTGTCTGCGATCGCGTTCCTGCTGAGAAATGGCACCTTCTTTGTATAAAGACTCATAGCGTTGAGCATCGACTTCGGCATTGTTAGCCTCTGCTTCTGTTCTTTGCACTGTCGCTCTTGAAGTATTCCTCTGCCCTTGAAGTTCGGCTTCTATACGATTAACAGTTGCTTGTTGGGCAACGTTTTCTCCCCGTAACTGCGCCTCTAGTCGAGCGACTGTCGCACCCTGAGCATTCCTTTCCCCATGCAACTGGGCTTGAAGGCGATCAATGACTGCTTTTTGGGCTTGAATGTCTCTTGGCGCCCCAATTTTTACATTTGTTAAATTGCCACGAGTTTCTTGCAGTTTTGCTTTTGCTTCTTCCACTGCTGCTTCATTAGTTGTAAAATTGTCCAGAATGGCAATCACTTGACCTTTTTTAACCCGCTCCCCCTCTCTCACCAGCATTTGCTCAACTCGTGACGTTCCTTGCAGTCCTGTTGGGGCAGACATTTTAATAACTTCCCCTCGCGGTTCTAAACGCCCTAAAGCATTAATGCTACTGATAACTGCTGGTGTACTAGGTGCAGGCTCAGTTATTTTTTTCAGCTGCTCTACTTTGACTTTAGTTAGTACCCCGGCAGCAATTGCTACTGGCAGCATGACGATGACCCACCAAACCCTGGGTTTCTCAATTGGCTGCTCCCTTGACCTTGGCTTCTCACTTACGCTTGACATAGTATGTTGCCCGTTTGTCGGAATTTTGCTGATAGAAGTAAAAAAGCGATTTAGACGCAAACTCAGAATTCACTACTTTAAGACACCAATTCAGTATTAGAAGTCTCGTTTGAGAAACCGGGTTTCTGTACCTGGGAAGACCAAAATCCCATTGATCAAAATTAAAAAAAAATCGGTTTCTATAATTTCATCGGGAACAAGCTGAGATTTCATATAAGTAGGCAATTAATACTGCAAGCAGATTCAATAGAGCAGAATATCCTAGATATTTTCTGCTTCCTAAATGACTTAAGTCAGGTTTTTAAGAGGTGCTGGCAATAGTTTTCTCTATCTAAAGTAAGTTGCACAAAAATAAAGAATTGTCACTTTTATTGTGAAATCATGACAATCGTGATTATCTTTTCAAGGGAAAGGGTATAGTTTCTTATAAGACTTCTAGACTCTAGGTGACTTGCCCCATTGCTAGAGAGAGGCTTTCCCCAAATATGGTAAATACACCCAAACTATTGAAGTGATACCGTACAGTTTAACGGCACTATGACACGCATTATTAGCCTTGTTTGAGTTAGTCAACTAACTTAAAATTATCTTTCAAATAAAGTATTTTTGACATTAATGTTTCCTTAACTTTAGGGTCATTCATTAGCAATATTTGTGACATACATCTACTATGAGAACAAACATTTATTAAATATTAGCTCTAAATAAATATGATTTCAGTGAATAGTGAACATTAACCAATTAATAGTGGCGAGGAAACATACATAATGTTTTATGACTCCAAATTAATTTATCAAGTATTCCTGTATTACTGATAACTTTTGACTGACTACTATTCACTAATGATATAGATAATTTAATGGTCACTATTAACAAAAATCAAGCATCCGTTTCTCAATCTCCTTTCTTTAGATATGGGGATTTAACTGATGACAAATTACTGATTGCCGCTTTTTTGTGACTTCATTTTACTCTCGTTGAATAAATCTTAGCTTGATGAATTGCTCTTAAACGTAACAGAGCCTACAGAGTTGGGAAGTGGGGTATGGGGAATAGGTAGGGGCGGGGTAAAGAGCGCCCCTACGGGAGTGGAGGGCCAACGAGAATAATGACAAATGACTAATTTGGCAGATCAAACAAAACTGTTGTCATATAATGTTCTGCCCAAGCCGAACCAAAGGCTTTTTCTAGTACGCGACGGGTTTTGTCGTTTTGCTGCTGTTTGGTGCAGTAGTTGCGTTGTCCGGCAAGAATTTGCATGACTTGTTCATCTGAAACAGGAACGGATGAGATCGCACTTCGACAATGAATTTCTAAAAATTCCTGCACACGGGAGAGAAACATCGCTTCTTCTTCTGGGGAAGTGGGGCGAACAAAGATACAAAATTCTGAAAAGATATCGCCCCATTCAGGTAATTCGCGTGGATGAGAAAAGTTGATATTTCTGAGCGCGGAGAGTGCACTGGTATAAGATTCTGGTAAAATCCGTCCAGATCTAACAGGACTTAGGTCAACGATCGCCGCACTAATTTGACCCCTACCTCCGACTAAATCGCAACCAAACATGGGCAGGTCGTATTCTGGACGGGGAAATATGACGCAGTGCAAAATATCGAGCATATTTCCTACTTTTGCCAGTTCTAAGTGCATTTTACGGAACTGGGGTGTTTGATAGCAGCGGTTTTCTATGATCAGTTTCTCGCCCTCTAGTCTACCTTCCACATACCCCAACTCAGCAGGAAGAGCATAGGGCGATAAGTCTAAGTGCTTATGCCAAGTAGCCTCAATACAATCAGCCAGTTGACGAATTAGAGGATATTGTTGCGATCGCAGCGACGAGGTAGAAGAAGTTGACATATATTAAGCGCTTAATGTTATCCAATTGTCAGTTTACAACCCGTCACGCCTCACCCGATCCATCTTGCAATACAACCAAACACTTTAGTCAGGAGAAGCCTCTGTAATTATTGCTGAAAAGCGTAGAAGTATTTTTACGGATGATATTTATCATGTCACACGATTAAATTTCAGTATTCCAGCTTTTGAATTCGGTTATAAGCCTTGCAAAATCGTGCTTTTGACAGATGTATTTTTTTTTATAGTATTTTATAAGGTAAATTTTGTATTAAGTTACCAAGCAACCCTTTTCATTGTCTGAATTGTTAGAGTAGCTTTGTAACTATGGAGCTGAGCAACAGGTTAAGACAAAGCGAAATAGGTAAGTATAAATCAACCTTAGTCATTAGTACTAATAGCTAATTGTAGTCAGGCAATTAGCTATTAGCAGTCTTCTTGTCTTAAACACAACTGCAGAAATGAGGATGCTGACGAGGGCGCTCGCGCAAGTATGCGCGAGCATCTCTAGGCGAGTGTTGATGATTATCTTTTTGGACAAATAAGTTATACGGCAATGTTTACTAAACGTGTGACGCTCTTGACTTGATACCTAATTTTCTGTGTAATGCTCTTGTCGCGTGCAGTTGCACGACCTCGACCGATGTATGTTTCAACAACAGTTTGAGTAAAGTGATTACTTATGAACCAAAAATTTCCGATCACCAAGACTTGTGCTTGTCGCAATGTTGTACGCTGTCGGACGAGGGAAGCAGGCAGACTCTTTCTGTGGTTCCCCGTTTCACATACCCTGAAAAAAGTTAGAGACTACCTGCAGCAGTTCGCCCTAGAGTATGAACTGATGCAGGAACGACCAGGGCTGAGTTTAGAGTGTAGACCCGGACAGGCCCAAGAAATTGCCCGTAACATGGCTCAACTACTGACACCGAGAGAATTAACAGAGACGCAAGTCCTTTTCATTCGAGGTACTATCCAGCCTCAACTCGAAGATTTTAGTGACATAGCCTCATTGCAGCGCTTCATTAAGTTCAGCCAGTCTGACTGGCTAGTTGAAATGCTAGCAACAGAACGATTCACTAGTCACTTCCAACCCATCGTCTCAATTGAGGATACATCCCAGATTTATGGATATGAATCGCTATTGCGGGGGCAGGATGAACAAGGTAATTTAGTACTGCCGGGACCTATACTGGAGTTAGCAACAGAAGCCGGACTCCTGCCACAACTCGACCGAGTTGCTCGTCTCAGCGCAATCAATCAATTCAGCCGCTATTCAGGGAGCGGGCACATCTTCATCAATTTTTTACCCACAGCGCTTTATGACCCTGCTTCTTGCCTACGCAGTACGCTAGAGGCAATTAATCGAGCAGGCATTTCCCATGAGCGCGTCGTCTTTGAAGTTGTGGAGTCAGACAATCCTCAAGATTTAGCCCACCTCAAAGCAGTACTGCAATACTACCGGGATAGTGGGTTTTTAATAGCCCTTGATGATCTTGGTTCTGGTTATTCCAGCCTGAACTTGCTGCATCAGATACGTCCAGACTTTATCAAGTTGGACATGGAGTTAATTCGAGATGTGCATCAAGATTTGTATAAAGCCTCGATTACTGAGAAACTTCTAGAGATCGCTCAAAAGTTAAACATCCAGACCGTTGCTGAAGGAATTGAGTCCACCGAGGAACTAAACTGGCTGCGAGAACGAGGCGCAACGTTTGCCCAAGGCTATTTGATTGCCAGACCTAGTGCAGTGCCTGCAACTACCACCCCTCGTTTTGATCCGATCTCGTTAACCGTCGCATCCGCATATTCTCAGCAGCTTGAGCAGTGTGTCCAATATCAAAGGGAGTCCGAGCGAATTGTTACGGCTGTAACGCAGCGCATCCGACAATCATTAGAGTTGAACGAGATTTTGCAAACCACAGCAGATGAAGTGCGACAACTGTTTGAGGTAGACCGAGTGGTGATCTATCAGTTTAAGCCAGACTGCAGTGGGTTCGTTGCTGTAGAATCCCTAGCACAAGGGTGCATGTCCATCCTGGGATTTCACGCCATGGATACGTGCTTTAAATCTACACGTGCAACTTACTACAAACAAGGCAATACTAAATCGATTCAAGACATTGAAACGGCAGGACTATCGCCGTGTCATGTTGACCTCCTGCGGAGTTTGCAAATCCAGGCAAACCTTGTGGTACCCATATTGCAGCAAGACAATTTGTGGGGGTTATTGATCGCTCACCAATGTCGTAACACCAGACAATGGCAGCAATCCGAAGTCAACTTGTTTAATCAGCTAGCAGGTCAAGCGGCGATCGCTATTCAGCAATCGGAACTTTACCACAAATTAGAACAAGCAAACCAGGAATTACAGCGTCTTGTCTCTTCAGATGGTCTGACCCAAGTGGCAAATCGACGCTGCTTTGATGAAACGCTCAAGATGGAGTGGCAAAACTTGGCACGAGAGCAAGCCTCACTATCTTTGATTTTGTGTGATGTCGATTCCTTTAAGCTTTACAACGATACCCATGGACATCTGGCAGGAGATGATGCACTCAGACAGGTTGCCAAGACAATATCTCAGACAGTTAAATGCCCTGCTAATTTAGTTGCTCGATATGGTGGAGAGGAGTTTGCAGTCATTTTGCCGAATACTGATGTCGAAGGGGCTATCAGAGTTGCCAGAGATATCCAGACTAATGTTAGTGCATTACAACTGCCTCATCCCAATTCTCAAGTTAGTAAATTCATCACGCTAAGTCTTGGCGTGGCAACTATCACTCCTGACAACCAATCATCTGCCGCCACCTTAATTGCTGCTGCTGACCAAGGACTCTACAAAGCAAAAGCACAAGGGAAAAATTGTCTGGTGCCGATTGACTGTTGTTAAGTAATATTCAAGACCTGATAGATCCAGAAGCCAAATGGTCAAAGTTGACGACAAACACTGTCAACTCTGGTTCCCATACAAATAAATCTGCTTTTTGAGCAAGTACAATTAATTTTTCTTATCAACATCCTCTTGGAATCAGATTTTATTAATTATATCCAGAATACTTTTACTGCTTGATTGTCCAAAATCACTTATCTGGTGTATTTACGTGTATCCTTTTTTGTGTCAGTAAGTAAGTGGCGGGAAAATTTCCCACTATCTAACGAAATGTAACATCTCTAGAATTGGCTCTTAGTTGCGCTAAAGCGCTCTGAATAGCAACAAACCATTTTGGGTTTATTTCCGCCCACCTACTTACATCTTCACTTTATTTTAATGCCTTTGCCCTGCTGCCTCCCCTGCCTCCCTTGCTTTGATTTTAAATGCGTTTGCCCTGCCCCCTACTCCGCACCTACGCCGCGGCTTGGGGTTCTTTGAGTTTGGTGTCCAGTGTCTTTGGATCAACAGATACAAGTTCACCGTGGTTGAGAGTCCAACAACAATCTGCGATCGCCAATAAATCCCCAGCGTCGTGTGTCACTACCAACAGCGTCCAATCTTTTTTCAGTTTCGCCAATAAATTTACCAGTTGCCGACGCATTGACCAATCCAAACCAGCTGTGGGTTCATCCAACAATAATATACACGGTTGGCGAATCAACTGCACTGCCAAAGCCAAACGCCGCTGCTGACCACCACTTAAAGCATGGGGTGGTGATGAGAGCGATAAATGCTCTAATCCTACTTCACTCAGTGCGTGCCTAACTTGCTCTGACCCTATTTCTGGATGTCCTAAGCGCAATTCTTCTAAGACGGTTCCACCGCAAAAATGCCGCTCAGGAAACTGAAACACTAACCCTGCTAATTGTTGTATCTGTTCGGCTAAGAGTTCTTGTTCGCGCCAGAACATTGAGCCGGATGTAGGTTCAGCTAGTCCAGACAAAATTTCGAGTAACGTACTTTTGCCAGAACCACTCGGTCCAATAATTAGACCCAGTTGTTGGGGTGCTAAGTCCAGATTAGTTGATTTGAGAATCGCTGTTGGGCAAGCCGTAGGGTGATAAACGAGATTTCTAAGATGGAGCATTTGTTAAGATTACCAAAAAGTCAGCAACTTACTAATTAACTACACTGCCAGTAACTGGAAGTTCAGCCAAAAATCTATAGCGTATAACCTACGCTAACACCGTCTATCCGGCAGCAATAAACATTCTCTTTTTTGCGATGTTACGAACCACTCTCCCAGAGAAGTAGAGACATTGCGTGCGACGTCTCTACTCCATTGTGGCAAACTTATCCTTAAAAAATAGCTACAACAAGCATGGGAACTTGCAAAAACTAACAGAGTCAAAGTGTGTAAAATTTTTTGCTTAAACAACCCTAATTCTGTGTTAACCATCTCTGGCATTATAAGTAACATACAAAACATTTTCAATAGTAATTATGCTGAAAACCCCCGTGACAGAACGCTCTTCAGTTGCGCTACCAACTGTATTTGCCAGACTCGCTAACCTAGCTAAGGTAACTTTTGGCGCTGCCTTTGCACTGAATATATGGGTAAGTCCCTCTCTAGCAGCAGATCCTTTTCGGACTAACCAGCCTCGTAACATTGGTGACAAAACGGAAGCAGCATTCAAAGCTGTTTTTCAACAAGGCGACTACCAAACGGCAGAGCGTTACCTGCAACAAGCTCTATCCACAGAACCAAACGAACCCCTAGCCTATGCCATGAAAGCGTCCTTGGCATACACGAATCAGGATTGGGCTACACTAGACACATACAGCAAAAAAACTTTAGACACAGCACAAAAGCTGATTCCTAGTGATCCCTTGCGCGGCAATTTATACACTGCTGTCGGTCATTTTTTAGAGGGGGCGGTAATTCTTAGCCGTCAGGGTACACTCAACGGTGCGCCCCAAGCCTTAAGTCAGCTGCGCCAGGTATACGACAATTTAGACAAAGCCGAAGCAATTTCTGCTAACGATCCAGAACTGAATTTGCTCAAGGGCTATATGGATTTAATGCTGGCTGTGAATCTGCCTTTTGCCAACCCAGAACAAGCTATTGAACGGTTGGAGAAAAATGCTGCTCCTCGCTATCTGGTGGATCGGGGTGTTGCCATTGCCTATCGGGATTTAAAGCAGTACAATCAGGCGCTGGATTATGCCAATCGTGCCTTGAAACAGACATCCGATAACCCAGAATTATATTATCTCAAAGCCCAAATCCTCAAAGCACAGGGGAAACAAGACAAAAACCAGCAACTTATGCAAGAGGCGATTGGTAATTTTGACAAAGCACTGGCTAAGAAATCCCAACTGCCACCTAGTTTGGTCAAACAAATTGAGCATGAACGAGGCAATGCTGTTAAAAGCCCTAGTCCTGCAAGCTAGGGGAAATGAGGGACGAAAAGAATTAAAAATTAAAAATGCACTCATTAAAAAATTTTTAATTTTTAATTGATCACTCCCCTACAGACGTTCCGGCGGAACGTCTCTCCCCCAATGCCCCTACTCCTCTACAATTAGTTTTAAGCAAGATGAACTTAGGTATTTAACGGGAATGCAGGTACAGTTCCGCGAGTTTAACCCTTTTGATGTATGGATTTGGCTGCAGTTCAGCACAATTCCTTCTATCCGCGAAAAGCAGTATGTAGAAGAGGTTTTCAATTCCTGGTTTTATCTAGGCAAGTTGGGTGCATTTAATGCCGAAAACCTCCAGATACAGGATACGGGATTGGAGATCAGCTACATGAATTATGACTCCCATGGGTATGACAAAAGCTTGTTGGCGCTGATGCACAACATGGGTGAGTTGGAATATGAAGGGACGTGGGGGCGTTGCTGGTTTGACTTGGGAACTTCTGACGCCATCGCCCTAGATATTCTGATCAATGCCCTCAAGCAGCTCAGTGAGGAATATGTCACTATTGAGCAATTGTACATGGGCGGCGAAAATGAAGATTGGCCTGTTGAGGACAGCGAAAGTCGTCCTTCGTTCATTTACGATGATAACTAGCAACAACAATGCATAGACTAGGGGAAATTCGAGTTCTAGCCTTGGGAGTGATTCGGGATGCTGATCGCATCTTCATCTCGGAAGGCTACGATCCAGTTAAGCAGCAAACTTTCTACCGCGCCATGGGCGGTGGTGTAGATTTTGGTGAAACAAGTTTAGCAGCCCTCCAACGCGAATTTCAAGAAGAAATCCAAGCAGAATTAACGAATATTCGCTACTTAGGCTGTTTAGAAAATATATTTACTTACAACGGTCAGCCAGGACACGAAATTATTCAACTTTATGAATGCGATTTTGTTGACCCAAAGTTGTATCAACTGTCCAAGTTAGTATTTGCCGAAGGTGAGCGACAAAAAACAGCACTGTGGGTTGATATTAGCCGCTTTAAATCAGGAGAATTAAAGTTAGTGCCAGAGTCGTTTTTCGAGTATTTGTAAAGAATATCGAGAGTTCTGGGACTGATATGTTTTTGAAGGCTACGATGCTTTTTTAACAGTATCGGCAGTTGTAGAGACGCGATTAATCGCGTCTCTACAACCAGAATTCCCATCAAAAAAACCTTAACCCAGTAGTATTGTATCGGCAGCTACTGAGTCCTTTAGGTTAACAGAAATAACCTCTCCTCCTAAAACAAGCTCTAATTTCAGCTTTGCTCCCAGTGCATCTAAGTAGGTAATTACTGACTCAAAAGTGCGATCGTGATTAACATTTTCTAGTTTGGAAACCCAACTCTGTCCCACACCGAGACGTTCAGCCAGCTGCTCTTGGGTCAGTCCTGCTTGTTTGCGAACCTCCCGCATCGCTTGAGTTAAAGCCAATCGAAAAAGTTCTTGCTGCTCAACACGACGAGTCTCGAGTGTGTCAGGTATGGTTGCGTCTAGGAAAGCCAAAACATCACTTCCTAAGTGGGGGTTATTTTTCATCTTCGTTTCTATCCTCCTCGTTTGCTTGTACCAAATCCCGTCGCTTTGCTGCGATTTTAATCTCTAGTTTTGGGGTTTTGCGCCCCTTCTTTTTGAAAGCGTGTAGCAGTACCAAACGTTTACCTACCAAAGCACATAAGAATATACGGGGATTATTAGGAGTATTGTCTAGGCGTAGCTCGTAGAGGTTTTTCTCTCCTTCAATCTTATCGAGGATGTCTGACCGTTCCAAGAGTAAAGACAATCCTTTTTGTGTTAGCAGCGTTAAGCGAACCTGAAACTGTTTCAGTTCTCCAGGTCTGAGGGAAGGGTCTTGCAAAAAATCCTGCACTGGCTCAGTACCATCACTCTCCCGGTAAAAGATAACCTGCTACTCCTCACTCACCTTTGACTCCTACTGCTTGCTTTAGTATTCCATATTTAGAATATTATTGCATCCTAGATGGAGATTACTCCCTTCCCGCTACAAGATTACCGATCTTCTTCTCCTCTTTCTTCGTGTACTTCGCGTCTTTGCGGTTCTTTTAAATAGGTAATCTTAGACCGGGAAGGGAGTAATACTGCTATTGGATCAATATCAGTATTAGTACTTGCAGTACATTGTTGGGTAAATGGTCTTTTCCTCAATTGTTTAGACAAGAGGAAAACCGCGAACAGTGGAAGTTCGATAAATATTATGTATCAACCTTAAAGGGTTCCACCGACAGCAATGGTTTCAACCATCGCGTGGCGGCACATGACAACTTCGCTACTTTCCCCCCCTGTATTAATAATGGTGATCGCTCAAACAATCTTTAGCACCGAACCAAGCAAACATCATTCATAGGGGAAGCGAATAGCGGTAAAAATTGATTTTAGCTTGCAAAATATACTACAACTGGAATCTATACAACTATAAAAGTTAGTAGCCACCCCTTTTATTTGTGAACAACTCGATATTACCTTCTTTGCCTGAAATGGCAGATATATGGCAGCAAACTCTCAATTGGCAACCCAGTGTCCAACAGGATGCGCAATTCCAGCAGTTTTATGAATTAATCCTGGAAGGTAACCGCCAGTTAAATTTAACTCGCATCACCGAACCCTTGGAGTTTTGGGAAAAACATCTCTGGGATTCTCTGCGGGGAATTACTCCTCTGTTTTTAGAGGATAGGGAGAGTGGGAGAGTGGGAGAGCAATTCTTCTTTCACCCCCTCACGCACTCCCCCCATCCCCCCATCCCCCCCTCCTCTTCGTCCCCCCACTTTAATTGACATTGGCACCGGTGCAGGTTTTCCGGGAATTCCAGTAGCAATCGCTGTACCTAATTACACCGTTACTCTGCTTGATGCAACCCGGAAAAAAATTACTTTTATTGAAACAATACTAGCTGCACTTAACCTTACCAATGTCAACACTCTCACTGGCAGATCTGAAGAAATAGGTCAGCAACCTCAACACCGACAAACCTACGATATTGCTCTGGTTCGTGCTGTAGGGACAGCCTCCGTCTGTGCCGAATATGCTTTACCATTGCTTAAACAAGGTGGTTTAGCTGTAATTTACCGTGGTAATTGGACAGAAGATGAAACAACATCTCTAGAAAATGCCGTTAATCAGCTAGGTGGTGTAATTGAATCAATCGAAAAATTTACAACTCCCTTAAGCAATAGCATCCGTCACTGCTTGTACTTACGGAAGGTCGCAATCACACCATCCAAGTTTCCCCGCGCAGCTGGTATACCTACTCAAAACCCTTTATAAAAGGGGAGTTGGGAGTGGCTAATAGACATCTCCGAAAAAGAATGTAGAGACGCGACATTTCGCGTCTCTACAAGGATTTCAGGTAATGCATAGTTAATTTCTGGAGAAGTCTAATGGCTAATCGTAGTTAGGCAATTAGCAATTACTACTGATTCAAGCACTAAATCGTTTGTTAACCTCGTCCCAGTTGATGACATTCCACCAAGCATTCAAGTAATCGGGGCGGCGGTTCTGGTACTTGAGATAATATGCGTGTTCCCACACGTCATTGCCTAGAATGGGATACTTACCTTCAGTTAGGGGACTATCTTGGTTAGGTGTAGTCGCAACCTCTAACTTGCCATCTTTGTTACGGAGAAGCCAAACCCAACCACTACCGAAACGACTAGTACCCGCTTCGTTGAACTGCTTTTTGAAAGCAGCAAAACTGCCGAAATTTTGATTAATGGCGGATGCGATCACTCCGTTTGGTTCTCCGCCACCATTTGGCTTCATAATTTTCCAAAACATCGAGTGGTTGACATGACCACCGCCATTGTTACGTACCGTTGTGCGAATATCTTCCGGAACATTCCCTAGGTTACCTAGTAAATCTTCAACTCTTTTGCTTTTGAGTTCTGGGTGTTTGTCGAATGCTGCATTCAGGTTTTTTACATAAGTCGCATGGTGTTTGTCGTGATGAAACCGCATTGTTGCTGCATCGATGTGTGGTTCTAGCGCCTCGTAGGCATAAGGCAAAGGTGGTAATTGGATAGCCCCTGTGCTTGAACTTGTCTTAGTACCGTCACTAGGAGCATTCTGTGCAAAAGCACAACCATCCATAGTAAAAGCACTGGCACTTGCTCCAAGCAGATATAAGAAATGGCGACGATTAAGAGTCATAAAAGTTACTACGACAAATAAATTCAATTCGTTTGCAGTTTTTATTTTCTTAGATTCAGGCGACAAATTTTCACAATTTTTGAAGTGTTGGTCGTTGGTTGTTCCACTAACAACTAACAATTGACTAACTTTGCGACAAACGCCGCACCGTTTCACTCCCTAAAATCTGATGTGCTTGTGCAAGTAGTGCCGGAATTTTGTCAGCGTGGGGACTCTGACTGAGAGAGTTTTGCAGGTCTAGTTTATTTACGTGGTCTGCTTTGTTCCCAGGAAACCAGTGACCACCATTGCCAAGCAGGTTGTAGCGCATTTTGGCGTAGTCCAGCATATCGTAGGCGATCGCTAGATTCCAGAGCCACAAAATCACCGGAATATTCACCTGACTAGGAGTTTCCTCAAAAGTTGGTAAATTGACGTGCCAGGTTTTCACCCAGTCTTCCCCTAATGTGGCGATCACTTCTTCTTCCAACCGTGTCAAAATTGGCGGCAAAATTTCCGATACGTTATCCAGTAATTCTAAAGTTTTCAGGTGTTCGTCAAAATCTTGTGGTTTTGCTGCCCCCAAACTTAGGGTATGTACTTGGGAATAACTCAAACAAAACAAATCATTAAACACCATTGGCGATAAGGGAGCGCAAAGATTTACTAATTTTTGCGGTGGATCATATAATTTCCCTCCTTTATCTGATGGGCTAATGATAAATACCCCCAGATCATGACTGGTTGCAGCTTCAATAGCAGCCCAATTTACTTGATTAATATAATACCAATGCAGATTGACGTAATCAAATTGGTTGGTATTGATTGCCTGGATAATAATATCTGTTGGAGCATGGGTAGAAAAGCCGATAAATCTAACTTTTCCTTGTTCCTTGAGTTTTCTTGCTATGTCCAAACAACCACCCGGACGGATGCTATAGTCTAAAAGCTCAGCATTGTTGATGCCGTGCAACCCTAGCAAATCAACATAATCCAGGCGGAGATTTCGCAGTGACTTTTCAAAATTATGCTGAAATTCTTTAGCATCTACCTGAGGAATGATTTTTGTTTGAACAATCAACTTTTCGCGCTTAAACTTTGGCAAAATTCGCCCTAACTGCATTTCAGAAGTGCCGTAACCACGAGCGGTTTCAATGTGATTAATTCCCACTTCGATTGCTTGTCGAATAGTCGCTTCCAGATTTTCCTGATTATCGCGCTTGATTTGCCATTGCGGTACATCCTGCCATTTATATTGGTATCTCATACCGCCGCAGGAAAATACAGGCATGTTTAATTCAGTGCGCCCGAATCGTCTGTATAACATGACTTTATTTTGGATTTTGAACCGCAGATGGACGCAGATGGACGCGGATAATTATGTGTTCTATCTGCGTGTATCCGCGTCTATCTGCGGTTGCAATTTTGGATTTATATTGAATGAAGCTCAAAAACTCGTTACAGAATTTTCTTAAGGTACAAAAAAGCCGGATTGGTGCGGGGATTCCAAGCCGACCGATCTTTTTTTGGGATGTGAGTAGAATTAAGCTTAAATGTTTTACAGACATCTATTTGCGCTTACCAATTAATTGCACGGAGATAACCTGCCATGGAAACTGAGAAAAGCCAGCCAGTAGAGCATCAAAATATACCAGTAAATCACCGTGGGTTGCATGAATTTTTGTACGGTTCCGACGAGGAACACACCGCTATTGAAGTGGCTGCAACGCCTGATTTGGCAAATAATCTAGTGGAAGTTCTACCATTGGAGACATGGTGTGCGGCTTTCCAGAATGGGAAAATTGCGGGTGTTTACGCGGTTTTGGATACAGAACGCTACACGCAGTACATTGGCTATTCCCGAAATGTGTTGCTTTCCCTGAACGATCATCTGCGCCAAAATGGTGAGCAAAAGTGTGCTTTCGTGCGTGTACAGGCATTCAAGTTCCCGAAGCGCCAAGATATGGAAGATTTGCGCTCTGCGTGGATCGCAGAATTAGGGAGCGTTCCACCTGGTAATGCGTCTCTTGGCGGTATGTGGGCTAGTACGGTAGGCGAAGTTGCCCGTGTGATGTCAGAGGTGGAACGCAAAGCCTACGAGGAAAAAAAGCTGAAGTTGCGTCAAGCGATGGCTGACACCAACCTCTCTAAAGAGTCAGAAACAATTGATCCGACTGATGCCGAGCGTCGGCGTCAATTAGAAGCTGCTGTGGAGAACGATAACTGGAGTACAATTATCGAAGCACAGACGCAGGAAAGCAAGTCTTAAGCAATTCAAAATTCTCAGTATCGGGTTAGGTTCCCGCTTCTACGACTCAGGACTGACCGTGCGGCTGTTGCAAATATTCATAGCTTTTTCTACTCCCTGCTTGAGACATAGTTCTACGCACTCAACTAGAGACTGGAGTACAACAGACATTAACTGAGTTTCGGCGGCGGAAAATCGCCCTAATACATAAGAAACAGTACCTGACTCATCGCTACTGGCTGTACCTTTTGGTCTACCAATGCCAATTCGTAGACGAGGAAAGTCCTGGGTGCCAAGGTGTGCGATCGCACTTTTCATACCGTTGTGTCCCCCAGCAGAACCAGATAAGCGCAGGCGAGTTTTTCCTAAGGGTAAATCCATATCGTCATAAATTGCCAGTACTGACTCAGGCGGTAACTTATACCAACTTGTTACCGCTTGTATTGCCTGTCCAGAGCGATTCATATAAGTAAGTGGCTTCAACAAGCGCATTTTTGCTCCACCACTTCCTATTCCTTCCCCGTACTCTCCTTGAAACTTGCGATTTTCCCCTAGGGTAATATTCCAAGAACGGGATAAAGCATCCACCGCAGCAAAACCGATATTGTGGCGTGTTTGGTCGTATTTAGGCTCTGGATTCCCCAACCCGACAATTAGCTGGGGAATTACCAACGCTTTCTGGGCAACAGCTTCTGTCATCTTGCCTTCAGTCTAGCTTTTTTGGGAAGAACCAGCGATATCATTTTCCAATTTCACCGCCTCCATTTTCTTCGGTTCCAGTTCAGCGGTAGTTTTCACAGCTTCTTCCAACTGAGATGCTTCTTTTTGAAACTCGTTTTGAAAATCCTTAGAAGCTTCTTGAAAACTCCGAATCGTTTTTCCCAGACTACGACCAATCTCAGGCAGCTTTTTGGGACCAAAGATTAACAATGCCACCATCATAATTACAGCCATTTCTGGCAAACCAATACCAAATATATTCATTTTTTTCTCCTGTCAACTCAAAACCTGCCCTACATACCCACATATGTAGTTTAGTCAATAGTCAGTATTGTAGGGTGTGTTCTTGCTCGTAACGCACCCTAAATTTGAGGTTTTTTTAGGTTTAACTACTGACAATTAACAAAAAAACCCGGCTCGTCCGGGTATAGGATAAGTTGAGCTGCTTTTCGGTAGCTCTAAATCACTTAAATGCCTAAACTCCGCCAATCTACAGGTACACCCTCAACCATGAGCGACTTATTGTAGAGTTGCAGAATAATCAACAAAAACACAAAAAATAGCAGCATAAAAATAGCCATTAGAGGGGTAGTACCCCAACCTGGAGCTACTTTACCATACTCAGAATTCAAAGGTCTGAGAATATCACCCAAAAGTGTCCTTTGTGCCATAATTCACCTAAGATTAGTTGCCAAAGCGTTTTTTAATCTTTTGTAAAATTCTACCAAATATCCGCTGCTAGTACTACAACTATTTCCTGCAGGAGTCCTTCACTATAGGAAGTTGGCGGTAGGGCAAACTTTTCCGGTACAATAGCAAAAATACCTATATTTAGGTATTACTCATATTTTCTCATAAGTTATGGAATCCGCAACAGTTCTGATCATTTCTGCCGCTGCCATGATTATTGCCATCACCGCAATGTCTATTTACACTTCTTTTGGCCCTCCAAGTAAGGAATTAGGAGATCCATATGAAGATCATGAGGACTAGAAATTGGGGTGTCAGAGGGTAAGGGTGTTAGGGGGTAAGGTAAAATAACTCACCTACACCCCTACAACCCTACACCAGGTAAACAGCCCCTGACTTTAAAACTAGTACACGACGGCGGAAATAAAGCAACCATTCAGAATCATCGAAAAGCTTG
>CAZZXJ010000030.1:0-21091 GCA_964657905.1 uncultured Stigonema sp. | reverse complement strand
GCCTTTGACTTGCGTCAAAGTCTCCCCTCCCCTATTAAGGGAGGGGTTGGGGAGCCAGCGCTGCCGGAGGGTTTCCCTCCGTAAGCGACTGGCGTGGAGAGGTCGCTTATTATAAGTATTCGAGCGAACATGATATAACAGGATTTTCTCAAAATCAACCGGAAATTTCTCAGCATTTTTGCTACCTAAGCTAGAGGCAGTCATGTTGCTTATCTGACTAAAGTGAGACGCGAGAGCGACTTCAAGTTACTTTCAATCTGACCAATGACTGGACACTGAGTTGCGAGCATTCGTAGTCTATTAAAAATTGCCATCATGAATAGCAACGGCTTAAGAAAAGAATCTCACACGCATATCCCTCATCGGAAAAAGCACATTTGTCGTACAGAACATGTCTCCATCCAGGTACAGGACGATCGGACTGGAATGGACATAGAAACCCTTAAACGTGCTTTCAAGGATAACCTGTACTACATTCAGGCAAAAGATCAGAGTTGGGCAACAGCACACGATGACTATATGGCACTGGCGTACACAGTGCGCGATCGCCTACTGCACCGCTGGCTCAAAACTGTCGAGCAAACCGACTTCCAAAAGGATGTGAAAGTCGTCTGCTACCTATCTGCTGAGTACCTTATTGGACGACAACTAGGTAAAAACTTAATTAACGTCGGACTGCATGATCAAGCACTTATTGTAGCACAAGAATCGGGGCACGATTTGTACGATTTGATGGAACAGGAAGATGAACCTGGGTTAGGCAACGGCGGTTTAGGACGACTGGCTGCTTGCTTTTTAGATTCCCTCTCAACCTTGGAAATGCCTGCCATTGGCTATGGCATCCGTTATGAGTACGGCATCTTTCAGCAGCAAATTCGTAATGGTGCGCAGGTGGAAGTTCCGGATCGCTGGCTGCGCTTCGGCAATCCCTGGGAAATTCCGCGCCCTGAGTACACTATCCAAGTCAAACTGGGTGGACACACTGAAGCTTACATCAATGAGCAGGGACGTTACCAAGTGCGTTGGATTCCGGAAAGAACAGTGTTGGGTACGCCCTACGATACACCTATATCTGGCTACAACAGCAACACAGTCAACACCCTGCGTTTGTGGAGTGCCAAAGCCAGTGATGAATTTAACTTCCAGATTTTCAACAGTGGAGACTACGCCCGTGCTGTTGGTGATAAAGTCTTCTCAGAAAATATTACCAAAGTCCTCTACCCCAATGACAACAACTACCAAGGTAGAGAACTTCGCTTAGAGCAGCAATATTTCTTTGTTTCCTGTTCTCTGCAAGATATCATCCGTACCTATCTATTGAGTCACGATAACTTTGACCATTTTCCCAATAAATTTGCCATCCAGATCAATGATACCCACCCCACAATTGGCATTGCCGAACTGATGCGGCTTCTACTGGATGAACATCAGTTGGGATGGGACAAAGCTTGGGACATCACCCAGAAAACCTTTGGTTTCACCAATCATACTGTTCTATCAGAAGCACTAGAACGCTGGACTTTGAGTATGTTTGGCAGCCTTTTGCCGCGACACTTGGAGATTATTTTTGAGATTAACCAACGTTTCCTGGATGAAGTTCGTGCCAAATATCCCGGTGACAATGAACGAGTTGCCCGAGTGTCGATTATTGAAGAAGGAGCAGAGAAACGGGTGCGGATGGCTTATCTCGCCTGTGTTGGCTCTCATGCCATTAACGGTGTGGCGGGACTACACACCGAAATACTGAAACACGACTTATTTCGAGACTTCTACGAACTCTTCCCGGAAAAGTTCAGCAACAAAACCAATGGAGTCACTCCTCGTCGCTGGATTTTGCTTGCAAACCCCAAACTTACCCTGCTAATTACGAACAAAATTGGTAAGGGCTGGATTAAGAATTTGGATGAACTCAAGCAGATAGAAGCATTCGTGGATGACCAGGAGTTTCGCGCCCAATGGCGACAAATCAAGCAGGAAAACAAGCAAGACTTAGCAGAGTACATTCTACAAACTACTGGTACTCATGTTGATGCTAATTCCCTGTTTGATATACAAGTGAAGCGACTGCATGAGTACAAGCGTCAGCATTTGAATCTGCTGCACGTCATCACGCTTTATAACTATATTAAACAGCATCCCGATGCAGATTTTGTGCCGCGAACTGTGATTTTTGCTGGTAAGGCGGCACCCGGTTACGCAACGGCAAAGCTAATCATTCAGCTGATTAATTCAGTGGCGGATGTGGTGAATCATGACCCGGATATAGGCTCACGCCTCAAGGTCGTCTTTCTGCAAAACTACAACGTATCACTCGCACAGCGAATTTATCCAGCTGCTGACCTGAGCGAGCAAATCTCCACAGCAGGTAAGGAAGCTTCTGGTACGAGCAACATGAAGTTTGCCATGAATGGCACATTGACCATCGGCACATTAGACGGGGCGAATATTGAAATTCGCGATCGTGTGGGATCTGAAAACTTCTTCCTTTTTGGACTCACGGCTCCCCAAGTCTCACAAACAAAAGCTACTGGATACCATCCGTGGGACTACTATAATAGTAATGCCCAACTTAAACAGGCAATTGACCAAATTGCATCGGGTTACTTCTCGAAGGGTGACAGCAATTTGTTTCAACCAGTGGTAGAGTCCTTAAAAAATCAGGATGATTATTTGCTGTTTGCAGATTATCAGTCCTACATTGATTGTCAGCAGCAGGTCAGCCATACCTACCGCGACCAAGAAAACTGGCTGAGGAAGTCAATTCTCAATACAGCACGCTCAGGCTACTTTTCCTCGGATCGGTCAATTCGCGAATACGCCCAAGATATTTGGCAAGTTCAGCCAGTACACATTACTCTTGATGATGTTCAACAACAAAATGCAGATTCCAAACTAAAAGCACAGCCAGCAGGGCGTATATAGCAGTTCTCATCTGAATGAAGTACACCCAACTAAAAAAGGAGTCAGGAGTCAGGAGTCATTCGTCAGGATAACTCCCTATTCTGGCTCCTGACTCCTGAGTACCGCTCACAGGTGTAGTGCAAGCAATTAAGAACCGCTATAGGATAAGATGATTCCCCCAACCCCCCTTTAAAAGGGGGTTGACAAAAAGCTTAGATTGTGATTGCCTCTTTATGAGGAAATATTATTTTTCGTTGTTATTTTACCTGACTTTCTATTCCCTACTTGTCAAAAAGGCTTGAATACGGTTGACAAACTCTTCTAACTCTGAAAGTAATTTAGTAGTACCCCTACGCTCTTGATTGCGAGCCAGATGTTCTAGTTTTTCTACAGCTAGGCGCATAGATTTTGCTCCTACATTGGCACTAGAACCTTTAAGGTGATGGGCTTCTCGCGCTAAAAACTCAAAGTCATTAGCAGCGATCGCCGCTTTGGTTGCTTCTAAATGAGACTGGGCATCTTCAACGAAAATTTGTAAGAGTTCCAATTCAAATTCTGGGTCGTCTTCCGAGATCTGGTGCAAGTGTTGCCAATCAATCAAGAGGTCTTGTGAACCAACGTTTGTGGGCGAAATCTGCCCAGACACAATTATCTCCTGTTTGGTGAGGATCACACTTTCCCAAAGCTTTAGCGTCGCTGCCAATTTTTCTTTCAAAACTGGCTTGCTCAGATAGTCATCCATACCTGCATCTAAACACATTTGTCGGTCTTCTTTCATGGCATTAGCTGTCATAGCAACCACTACAGGGCGACGACGGCTAGCAAAGAAGCTTTCTTGCCAACGATGAATTTCTCTTGTGGTTTCCAACCCGTCGAGAATCGGCATTTGACAATCCATGAGAATCAAGTCGTAAGGAATTTTTTCCAACATCTGCAAAACTTCTTTTCCATTAGCAGCGACATCAGCGTCGTAGCCCAATATCTTGAGCATCTTCAGAGCTACTTTCTGATTCACCAGATTATCCTCAGCTAGCAGAATTCTTAACTTGAAATTAATAGAATCGGAGTCAGGAGTCAAGAGACAGAAGCTAGGAGAGGGATTTTGCACTTCTGACTCCTGACTCCTGACTCCGATTGGGTTCCCAAAATAGTCATGATAGTATCGAGCAGGCGGGAAGGCTTAACGGGTTTGACCAGACAAGCCGCAAATCCAATTCGTAGTACCCGTTGTACTTCATCTCGTTGATTAGTAGAGGTGAGCATAATCAACGGGATCTTAGCAATAGCAGAATTTGCCCTAATTTGTTCTCCCAGAGTCATGCCATCTGTATCGGGCATTTGCATATCAATCAAGACGACATCATAAGGCATCTTCTGTTCGGTAGCATTGTGAATAGCTAACAGAGCCGCTTCCGCATCGGCAGCCTCATCCACCTGCATTTTCCAACGGGCGGCTTGATGGTGGACAATTTTGCGATTGGTGGCGTTGTTATCAACTACTAAGAGCCGCCGATTGGTTAGAAGCCCACCATCCTGTGCTGAGTCAACAGGCTGGAGTTGCTTGGCAAAAGGAATCTCAAACCAAAACTTTGATCCTTGCCCCTGATGACTTACCACCCCAATTTCTCCTCCCATCAAGCTCAAGAGCTGCTTGCATATGGCTAATCCTAAACCCGTACCGCCATACTTGCGGGTGGTAGAAGCATCTACTTGGGTAAACGGGGTAAAGAGTTTGCTTTGGTCTTCAGGGGTAATGCCAATACCAGTATCTTTGACGACAAACAGGATTTTTGCTGTAGTAGGGGTTTCTGAGTGCAATTCTACCTGCACCATCACCTCTCCAGCGCTGGTAAACTTGATAGCGTTGCTGATTAGGTTCATGAGAATTTGTCGCAGACGACCAGCATCTCCTTGAAGATAGTTAGGAACATTGTGATAGATTAACGCTGCGATTTCCAATCCCTTATTTTGGGCTTGGGGAGCCAGTAGATCTAACACCTCTTCCACACAGGTGGACAAGTCAAAATCTAAAGTTTCCAGAGCCATCTCCCCAGCTTCAAGTTTGGATAGATCTAAAATCTCGTTGATCAGGCTTAAGAGGGCGTCTCCACTAATGCGAATTGTTTCCACAAAATCTTGCTGCTCCGGGGTGAGGAAAGTTTCTAGCAGTAGTCTAGTCATCCCCAACACAGCGTTCATGGGAGTGCGGATTTCATGGCTCATGTTTGCTAAAAAGGCACTTTTGGCTTGATTCGCTAACTCGGCTTGACTACGGGCGACTTCCAATTCTTGTCGCTGATGAGTTTCTGCTTCTAGCAATTGTGCTTGGGCTATAGCAATGCCTACTTGGTCAGCTAGTTGCCGTAAAAGATTAATTTCAAAGCTAGACCATTGGCGTGAACTGCTGCACTGATGGACAATCAGTAACCCGCAGAGTTCTTCTTTTACAAGAATAGGCACGACTAAATTTGCCTTGACCCCAAACTGTTGCAATAATTCTATATGACTTTGTTGGACTTCAGCTAAATCCAGGTCAATGATTCCTGGAATCTGTCCTTGGCGATACTGCTGTAAATAGTAATGCTGTAGGTATTCCGCTCGAAAGTAGGGGTCGGTGATTTTTTGCCCTTTGATGGGGGGCCAATCAGAAAACACTGCCTCTGTGACAACGCTTCCTGACCAGTTGGGTAAAGGCCGATAGATTAACACTCGATCACTGTTAAGAATTTTTTGTACCTCTGTGACCGTAGTTTGGAGAATTTTTTCGATTTCCAACGATTGGCGAACCTTCAGGGTGATTTCGGTAAACAGTTGACTTCGCAAATTCTGGCGATGCAGTTCTGATTCTGCCTGCTTGCGCTTGATAAACTGACCGACCTCGTTACCTATAGAGGTCATAATCAGCAGCAAATCTACATCAAGTTGCAGAGTCTCTCGGCTGAAGAAAGTCATGACGCCAAGGATTTTGTTCCCACTGCAAACAGGAAAACCAAAAGCTGTGTGCAATCCGGCGCTATTGGCAATATGTTTGCGCAGGAAGTTGTGGTCATCAACGATATCAACGATCCACACAGGTTGATCTTGATTCCATACACGACCAGGCAGTCCAACTCCTCGGGCAAAAGTCGTTTGCTGGGATATTTCTATAAACTCTTGTAGTTCAATAGATTCTCTAGGCCAAATGTCGAGACAGATCAAAACATTTGCTTGCTCATCTACTATCCAAATTTCACCCAAGTCCCATCCTAAACTCTCGCAAATCCCTTGCAAAATTCGGGGAGTAGCTTCGCCAATTGTGATGGACTCTGCTAATATGCTGGTTGCGGCATATTGTGCAGTTAAATGCTGTTCAGCCCGTTTGCGGTCCGTGATATCAATGCCAGTGCCGATGTACCCAGCAAACTTGGTCCCTACGTAGCGTGGTGTCCCTGACGCCAAAATCCACCGATACTTGCCAGTGTGATGTCGCAGGCGGTGTTCCATGCACAACGGCTCACGTGCTGTAAAAGCTTGTTGGAAAAGGACTGTGCAGTACTTAATATCATCTATTGGTAGGCTCTGTATCCACCCCAAGCCTAACTCTTGCTCTAGTGTCCGACCCGTGAAGCTCAGCAAAGGCTGATTCACATAAGTATACAGACCCTCGGCATCAGTCATCCAGAGCAGGACAGGTGCGCTGTCTGCCATGGAGCGAAATCGCTCCTCGCTCTCTTTGAGTGAGTTCTCGGCGTACTTGCGCGAGGTAATATCATGGGCATTACCCATGATCTGGGACGGTGAACCATCAGGCCGACGCTTGAAAACGGTTTCGCGATGCCACAGCCACCGCCACTCGCCTGACACATGCTTTACCCGCTGCTCGAACTCGACCACCTCACCATCTTTGACGTTATTGAACTGTTCGACATGCGCCATCATGTATGGCAGATTGTCAGGATGAATGATCGAGGGCAGGAAGTTCATGCCCATCGCTTGGATTTGCTCTAACCCATAACCAAGAAATTCTGCAACGTCTTTGTTGGAATAGACAATAGTCATAATGTCCAAGTCAAATACATAGATGAAACTGGTCGAGTGTTCACATATGCTCTCAGCGAATCGCTTGCTTTCTCGCAACGCCAATTCTGCCTGCTTGCGGTCGGTGATTTCCTGCTTTAATTCTGCTGTTCTTTCCTGAACTTTCAGTTCTAACTCGTCATGCGCTATGGTAAGCAGCTCTTCAGCAAGTTTTTGCTCGTGGATATCTGTGTACGTAGCTATCCATTGCTCAATTTCTCCATTGTGATTTCGCATCGGTAGTGCTCGACCTAAATGCCAGCGATACATCCCGTCCGATGCTCTTTTCAAACGACATTCGATTTCATAACTAGAACCGATTTGCAAAGCGATCGTCCATTGCTCATTGTACAGTTGTCGGTCCTGCGGATGCAGCACTGACGTTAGGTTCCAATCCGAGGCCTGCTCAAACGTCATTCCGATATAGTCATAAAAGCGTTGATTGTAGTAATCAGTACCGTCTTTCCGGCTCGTCCAGACAATCTGGGGCATGGTATCTGCCAAAAAGCAGTAGCGCTGAAAGCTTTCGCGTAGTGCCACCTCGGTGTGCATGCGCTGAGTAATGTCGCGGATCGTAATAATTGCCAGGATGATCTCGCCTGCTGAGTTGCTCACGGGCGTACCAGTGAAACTGCCTACCCAGGATTTTCTGGTATCGATTCTTGTTACCTGAAGTTCAAAGTTGGAAAAGGTTTCTCCTTTAAGCGCCCTAGCCAAGGGCCATTCCTCTACAGGCATCAAGCGTCCATCTAGGTAATGTAGTTCAAACGTATCGGGAAATTCTTCTAGGTGTCTGCGTACTTCCTTGATGCAAAGATACTCGTGAAGGCGCAAAGCTGCGGGATTCATTGTCAGAACGTTCCCTGAGAGATCCCCAACTATTAGCCCATCTGTCATGCTGTTGATGATTGCTTCCAACTGCCCTCGCTCAGTCTTCAACTGCTCAAAAAGTCGCTCCTGTTCCGACTGTGCCCACTTGCGCTCTACGATCTCTACTTGTAATGTCTTGAGTGCAGTTTCCAACTCTCTGGTTCGTTCAGCAACCCTGCTTTCTAACTCGTCGTGTGCTTGGCGCAGCGCCGACTCGGCCTGCTTATGCTGTGTGATATCGCGACCAATATAAACAAAATGTTGTAAACCCTTGATCTGAGTCTGAATCACAGAGCCAGAAAAGGTTACAGTCAGATTTTTTCCACTTGAGGTCTGACAAACGACCTCGTAATCCTTCAAAAATTCATTTTGAAACAGGGAACTCTGCTGAAAAGCTGGTAGTAAGAATTTTTCGTCAGTAATAATTTTTGAAATTGGCTGATTGATTAATTTTTCTTGGCTATATTCAAACAAATCAAGTGTCGCTTGATTTACTGTTATTATATTTCCTAACTGCGTTGTTACTAGCAATGGCTCTCTTAGAGATGTAATAATTTTCTCTATATAATTTTGAGAATCAGATAACTTATTCAATAAAAGACTTGCTTCATGATTTCTCTGTACTAATCTTTGCTCCAAAACCATTCTTTCTGTTACATCATGCAATAGTATAGTCAAACAATTTTCAAAAAGTGTGATATATAAATCAATATAAAAAGGAGAACTAGGCTCGTTAAATCGGGCAATACCTTTTAATTCAAAGCTCTTCTGCCGTCCTTCCAGGATGTCGATGAGATCATCTTCAGATCCTACTAATTCTGGAAAAGCGAGTCGGATATCTTTTCCTGACATGATTTCGTTGGGGAAATCAGCAAACCTTTGAACGCCTGAAGAAGCTTCTAGTGTGAGAAAATCACCAGACACTACCAAGTATTCTGTGTAATGTGGAACTAAGACTTTTCCTAGAATTGTATTCATTAAGAGTCAACTTAGATATCCTGTAAATGTTAACGATTAAATCTTGATTCGCGCTTCTTTTTCCAGCATTTTGTAAGCTAACCTTTGAAAGAGTTATTCTTACGTGTGTTATAAATTTTTTGTCTACTTTAGCAAATATTTAGTTGAATTTATTCAGTAGAATCCCTGAAAATATTTGCGCAAACTATAGCAATTAGTCTAGTACCGCTGCGCGGAATTAAAAATTAAAAATTAAAAAAGCTTGAGTTGCAGGCAATAAGCAATTCCGATTCAAACACGCACAAGATCTGAGTATATAAACATGAGTCACTTTTGACGAACCCAGTGCGGTACTAGGAGCTTTTCACAACTCTCCCTTGTCCACGCCAGTCGCCTTAACGGGGGTCTTCTGTCTCACTAAAGTAGCTTTGCAGGGGCAGTAGACTTTTTAGGAACTCCGCGAAGAAGTAACAAACTATACCGCAAAATCCAAGACGCAACCTGCATCTTGGATTTGGGTCACCCTGATCCAACAGGAGAGTCTACCGTCCAGCTTGGACACTACATTTCGTAAACCCGCCCCCTGGGTTGAGGGTATCTGAAATAATTGGCAACAGCTAATCAGTTGTGATCAGTTCGTTGTCCATAGCGATCGCCAAAAGCAAAGGTGTAGCAATTGCGTATCACCTCTGACCATTTTCGAGCCTCCGAGAATATGGCGGATGCATTGAAAATTAATTAATTGCCGTAAGTAACCGTAATTGAGGCAAGGAGATGCGATTGCAAAGGCTTAGGACAAATTATCCTCCCTGTGACAACTAACCAGTGCTTTTAGGTCAGACACTACAGTATCCACAGTTGTCCACCCAAGCACGGACATGGACACTTTAGTACCCTTCCGTAATAACGGGATAATGTTTGTGACTAAGCCTGTTGAGTAAATATATTCTTTGCTGCTTTACCGCACTTGTTAACAAAATTACTATCAAAACCAGCGCCTACTACGCCCCCGACTAGTGGAACTAGCTTCATTAAGTTGACAACTCCTTTCTCTCCAGCTTTGGTAATGAGTCTAAAGCCTACTTTCTTATTGATTTCTATTAACAACTTTCCAGGTATTTGGCTGATAAGTGTCTTAGTGACTTTTGTCCCTAGATTAATACCGACAGTCTTAAGAACTTCCAATCCAGAATCACCTAGTAATGACAGTAATATGAAAGTACGAACCTGATCGGACTCGATATCGTATCCTCTTGTTATTGCTATAGCAGCAGCAGTATTTGCTCCTAAAGCATAAGATGATGCTAAACTTGCAGGAATTGCTATAGGTAAAGTTGCTAGACCACCCAATCCAGTTACAAAACCTGTGCCTGCCGCATAAGCAGTTCTCCATGCAATTATTGAATTTACTGCTTCCTCTCTGTTACATTTACATGTCCTTAAATGATCTTCAGCAACATCTCTCGCTGAAGGTAGAACCCCAAAACCATTGATCCCCACATTAACTATCCAAACTAAAAGCTTTCTAATGGGATCGTTATCGTTATAATCTACTGGAACTATAGTCATAAATATCAACTGATTGTACTACCCATTAATATAGTTCCCAGAACTATGGTGAAAATTGAGGTAAAACACTAGAACTATCTTAGGGACTGCGATCGCCCCACTGCCAATGCCCAACACCCCTAGACTTGTTCAATTTACACAATTTCAGTAGGTCACAAACTTTTTCCCAAAGGGCGATCGCCTTACTGATTGCCTTGAGCCAACAGGAGAGTCCACCCTGGTTACAACCTACCTACCCCCCTAGTGCCTTACGACCAAACTTCGTTATGGTCGCAGTACCCTTTCTTCAATTACCGATGCTAGTAAAGTAGAAACAGTTTCAATAGGCAGCAATGGATCGCGTGACCACTCGTTCCAAGAGCTAAAGTAGTTCCTAACATCTTTAATACCCGCCTGTTTGAGGGCTATGAGGGTATGAGAGGCTCTAGACCCCTTGAAGCAGTAAATGTATACCGTTGAGTGCGGCGTAATGCCCACTTCCTGGCAAATTTTCAGGATTTCTTCTACAGGGCGAAACATCGGAATTTCAGAATTAGGGATCATCATACGATACCACTCAATCCAGACCGCACCAGGAATCCTGCCTTTGCGCGGGCAAAAGTCTATCCCATAAGGAGAAGAACTGATTCCCATCCACTCATCGTAATCTCTCACATCCAGCTTGATGATTGTAGGGTCGTCGAGTGCTTGCAGCATCTCCTGTGTGGTCACCATGATTGAGGAGTCTATGTTCAAGGAAAAAGACTTTTTCTCAGGCGTAGGAATTTCTGCCGTAGTGGGCAAACTCTCAGCTAGCCATGCTTTATAGCCACCATGCAGAACGGAAACCTTCGAGCAGCCTAGATACTTCAGCAAAAAGTAACCTCGGCAGGACTGCCCATAGCCCTTGTTCATGGCATCTTCATAAATCACTAACCATTCCGTATTAGATATACCAGATGTACTTAAAAGATCTGCAAACTGCGATTGCAAGTTGGATAAACCTTCTGGCGTTGAGTTTGCCAGGTAGGTGAAAATGTCACGAATGTTGACTGCCTCGGAAATGTGGGAAACTAAATACTCTTTGGGATCGCGAGTATCAATGATAACAATCGATTTCGGCTCTAGAAGTATAGCCAGTTCTTGTGGGGTAATCAGTGGTTTTACTTCCATGTCTGCGCTTCTCCTTGGCTTAACTAGTGGGGAACAATTGTGATACCGTATTTGGCAGGGGTTCCCATTACTTTTTCGATGTCTGTGGGAGTGACAGGAGGCGGCGGAGCAGACGGATCTTCTACAAGAGTCCCTATTTCCGCAAAAAACCTCTCAATCCCGGATGGCGTAGCCCAACATAGCATTTTGGCGGGCATGAATCTGTTGTTTGTAAACCTATGGAGATCTCCTTTGGGTGAGTGGAGTACAACATTTATTTATGGGGTTCTTACTTTTGAATGAGTGACTTCGCCCCCTTGGGGCGCGTGACGGAGGGTTCGGTCCGAAAACCCAAAAGGCATCAAAAAGTTTTCTAGAAGCCTTGCTCTGTGGATATTTGCCGATTATGTAGGGATACCTGAAAAAAACCTAGTACATGACGGCGGAAATAAAGCAACCATTCACAATCATCGAAAAGCTTGCATCATAAGCTTTTTTAATTTTTAATTTTTAATTCCGCCAAGCGGTACTAGTAATCAGCATTTCAGCCTCGGCTACTAGCTTTGCTTAGGCGATCGCTCTAAAACCAATGCTGAATACTCTTTATTTGCGAGTTATATATTGGGTAAGGGTATGTTTTCTTACCCTTTACCCTTACCTTATGTTAGCAATAGTTTTTGCCGACTACCAAGCTAGGGTCTATATCATCTAGACTTGCACAACCACTTAATGCCATCGCCACATCTAGCTCATCTCTTAACAGTTCAATGACATGAGCTACACCGGCTTTTCCTCCTACAGCTAATCCCCATAACACAGGACGTCCCAAAAGTACAGCTTTTGCTCCTAGGGCCAAAGCTTTGAGAATATCAACGCCCCGACGGATGCCGCCATCTACAATCACCTCAGCGCGACCATCTACAGCTTCTACCACTTCGACTAAAGCGTCAACAGTTGCAACTGCTCCGTCTAGTTGGCGTCCACCGTGATTAGAAACAATAATTGCCGAGGCTCCATACTCTACTGCACTTGTGGCATCATCACCCCTTAAAATCCCTTTGATTACCAAGGGTAAGGGACACAAAGATTGCAACCATTCCACATCGCGCCAAGTTACCGCAGGATCAAGCTGCTGGGCAAAGTATGTAAACAGTCCAGATTCCCCCTCTTGCTCAGGAATATTTAGTCCTGATATAGTTACGAGATTGGCCAGTTCCAAACTTGGTGGTAGAGTAAACTGGTTATGTTTGTCTCGTTCTCGCCGCCCTAGAACTGGTGCATCCACAGTCAAACATATTGCTTTGTAGCCAGCAGCGCAAGCTCTTTCTACCAAGGTACGGGTCACCCCCCGGTCTTTGTGTACATAAAGCTGAAACCATTGAGGAGCTGTAGAATTTGGATTGCAGTTCGCTGTCGCTACTTCTTCAATGCTCTTAGTTGCCAATGTACTCAACACCATACCTATACCAGCCTGAGATGCAGCTAAAGCCGTAGCAACTTCTCCCTCTGGATGGGCTAGACATTGAAATGCCATGGGAGCAATCAGCAAAGGTAGTTGCAGAGGCTGTCCTAAAACTTTGGTAGTGAGGTTGCGATCGCTCACATCCACTAGCATCCGAGGTCGAAGTTTGACTCGCTCAAAAGCAGCACGATTGTCCCGCAACGTGACCTCATCCCCAGCGCCAGTGTTGTAGTAATCTAGTGCCATTTGAGACAAGTGCTCAGTGGCTAGCTTTTCGTACTCGAATAGGTTAATAGGTTTCAAGCGATACTTACCACAAAAAAATCATTGTTTAATGCTAAACAATTCATAAGAAATAAGAATATACCTACCGCAGCAGTTCTCCTGATTTATAAGTTAAGCTTTGTCTTGCAGTGCAGTAGAAAGCTTTCTGCCGCCAAACTCCTTGCCCAGGCAAAGATAAGAATCTTTTGTAGCAGCTTTTAGTCCATGGACACTATCAAGTACACGCTTTTAGAGAACCAGATGCCAACAGGCTGGTACAACATCCAGGCAGATTTGCCCAGTCCCATGCCACCAGTGCTACACCCTGGTACAGGTCAGCCAATCACAGCTACGGATTTAGAACCTCTTTTCCCAACACAGCTTATTGAACAGGAGATCAGCCTTGAACGCTGGATTGAAATCCCTGAAGAAGTGCAATCAATTTACCGTCAGTGGCGACCGACTCCACTCTATCGCGCACGGCGGTTAGAGAAAGCTCTTGATACCCCCGCCAAAATTTACTATAAATATGAGGGAGTAAGTCCGGCGGGTAGCCACAAACCCAACACAGCTATCCCCCAAGCTTACTACAATAAACTTGCAGGAGTAAAGCGCTTAACCACTGAAACTGGTGCAGGGCAATGGGGTTCCTCGCTCTCCTTGGCTGGTGCTTTTTTTGGTTTAGAAATAGTGGTTTACATGGTGAGAGTAAGCTACAATCAAAAGCCCTACCGTCGTGCATTGATGGAAACTTATGGTGCGCGGGTAGTAGCAAGTCCTAGTAACGAAACTGAAGGGGGGCGTAGAATTCTCAAGCAGTATCCTGATAGCAGTGGTAGTTTAGGCATTGCCATCAGCGAAGCAGTGGAAGTGGCAGTTCAAGATGACCAGACCAAATATGCTTTAGGTAGTGTGCTGAATCATGTGCTGCTACATCAGACCGTCATTGGTCAAGAAGCACTGGCACAGATGGAACTCTCAGGTGACTACCCTGATATTATTGTAGGCTGCACAGGTGGTGGTAGTAACTTCGCTGGCATTGCCTTTCCCTTCATGGGTGCGAAGCTACGAGGTGAGCAGAACAATATTAAATTTGTGGCAGTTGAACCAGCCGCTTGCCCAACATTGACTAAGGGTAAATATGCTTATGACTTTGGTGACACAGCACATCTTACTCCTCTAGTGAAAATGCACACTCTCGGTAGTTCCTTTATCCCCGAAGGTTTTCATGCAGGCGGTTTACGGTATCATGGTATGGCACCCCTGCTCAGTCATATTGTGGAGTTAGGGATGATTGAAACCCGTGCGGAAAAGCAACTCAGTTGTTTTGCCGCAGGTGTCACTTTTGCTCGTGCTGAGGGTATTCTACCTGCACCCGAAGCGAACCATGCTGTTAAAGCTACCATTGATGAAGCACTGCGCTGCAAGGAGGAAGGAGTTAGTAAGACAATCTTGTTCAACTTGTGCGGTCATGGTCACTTCGATATGCAGGCATACATAGATTATCAGGCGGGATTGTTGCGTGATACTGAGTATAGTGCCGAAGATCTAGCAATGGCACTTTCCGGGTTGCCTGTATTTAGTTAAAAATTTGGCGTTGCTGATTTAAAGTATGAATTAGCCTCACGCACTCGTAGCAAAGACGAGGCTGGCAGAGCGATATAACCGTAAGGGCGCTCTTTACCCCGGTCTGACAATGTAGTCAATTCAATTGAAAACTGCTGTAAGGTTGATTTGTGTAAACAATAGAATTAAGTGCTTTTTTTTGTCAAAATGATAAATACAACTGATGAATAATTAGACACCAAGTTTTAGGGATAGCTCAAATGGCAGGTATGACGCTTGAGCAGCTACGAATCTTTTTAGCTGTGGCGGAACATCTACACTTTACCCGTGCGGCTGAAACACTCTATATTACTCAACCTGCTGTTAGTGCAACAATCCAAAGCTTAGAGCAGGAATATGGAGTGAAACTGTTCCATCGGATTGGTCGCCATATCGAGATCACTGAAGCTGGAAAGTTACTACAAGTGGAAGCACAGAAAATTCTCGACCACGTCACTTTATCGGAACGGGGATTGCGGGAATTGAACAATCTGCAAAGGGGCGAATTGAAATTAGGCTCGAGTCTGACAATTGGTAACTACTGGCTCCCTAGTAAAATTAGTGAGTTTAAACTCCGATATCCTGGTATCAAAATTAACTGTACTCTCGCCAATACAAAAGAGATTTGTGTAGGGACAGCCACGGGACAATTTGATTTGGGTTTGATAGAAGGAGATGTTACACCAGCACTGGTGAGTTGTCTGGAGCAAGAAATTGTCGGGGGCGATCGCTTACAAGTTGTTGTTGGCAAATCTCACTCTTGGTATGAGCGTACACAGATTACCATAAAGGAACTGACTAACACAGCTTGGGTAATGCGAGAGCCTGGATCTGGAACACAGCAAAGATTTGAGGAAGCCTTGCAAAAATGGGGAATAAATCTTAGTGAACTGAATGTAATTTTGGTGTTTACTAGTGGCGAGATGACAAAAGCCGCTGTCGAAAGCGGTGTTGGTGCAACTGGTATTTCCGAGCTGATGGTAAAAAAAGAACTACAGCTTGAGACTCTACGTACAATTCAAGTTATAGATAACAGCAATGGCTCTAGTGTCACTGCTGAAATAGTCAGACAATTTTTGAAACTCAAGCATCGACAGCGTTTTCAAACTACTCTCTCAAAAGTTTTTGAACAGATGTTAATATCGTCTATGCTTGATGACTTTAGTCAGAATTTGTCAAAAATTACCTGAGGTTATAAATGAAAACAAATTTCCTTTTGTATCCCAATGCATGCCCCAATGGCAACAGCTACCCATAAAGGCTAATATCTGAAGAGCCAAGTCAGCAGGTTCACTAAGATGATAGCTTTTTCCAACTAAATTGGTATTAAATGAGTTTTGTGGTGTTGAGCGAATAAACCCTAAAAATACAATATTCTACATATAATAACAGATAATATAAATCTTACAATTGTGACAATAAATCTAAGATGATCACCTCAAGCGTTTTTGCAACTACACAAGACAATCTTGATTTATTGAGAAATTGCTCCATAAAAACAAGCCATGCAAAACCCACGTAAATTACAGATAACAGGGCTAATTTTAGAGCTTTTTCATGTTCAAAGCGATACCTCTTTTGAGTTGCCACCGGATTTCGCTGTCATTCGCCTTGGCAAGCCGAAGGACGAATACATGCCCGATATTAATGTTTCATCCTTGCCAAATGCCGATTTTGTTTCTCGGCGGCACGCAGAAATTCAGGTAGCAGAAAGCACTTACTATCTTGTAGATGTAGGAAGCTCCAATGGCACATTCCTGAATAATATCAGGCTAGAGCCAAGAAAGCGCTACCAGCTCAACTTAGGAGATAAAATAGATTTGGGTCATGGGAGTAAAGTAACATTTATATTTCTACAAAAACAAAATGTGGTTTTTCAATCTGATACCATGCTGAATAATCCAGCTACAGTGATTCAGATTGAATTTGGCGGTAACACTGAACAAACGCCTATGGAGCGTTTTACCAAGCTTGCAGGCTTGGTGCTGATGGTTGCAGGAATTTTGATTTTAACCGCGAATACTCAGATTGGTATTTTTGTACGTATTCCTGGTGTTATCCTATGTATTGCTGGGATTGTAGTCTTAATCTGGCGTCATGCGTACCGCAATTTAGGATGGTTTTTGATAGCGCTAGGAATTACAGTAATGCTTTTTACTGGTCATGCCTTTGGCTCAGCATCTCTTCTCGCCATCCTCACATCCTGTGCTTTATTAGTAGCTGGATATCAACTGTTTACTACGGGGAAAATATTGAATTATAGTTTGAGATCGCTCAAGGAATTAATCAAGAAATAGTCATTAGCTATCACCAGAAGGATTCTCAAGAACCTTGTCCCACGTTTTGTGTAAGTTGACCATTTGCAGCTTTTTCTAGTAGGTCGCGGACTTCTTCGTCTGTTGTTGGGGAAAAGTTCTCGTACCATAAGCCAACACTGTAGAAAGGGCTTGGCGTCACGGCGCAGATAGCTTCGTCTACCTCAGTTTCAAATTCCTGGCAGGCTTGAATCGCGGAAACTGGCACAGCAATCACAAGCCGAGTAGGTTGGTATTTCTCCAACGCCTGTACAGCAACACGCATGGTTGCACCCGTCGCTAAACCATCATCCACCAAGATAACGGTGCGTCCACGCAACAGTGGCAAGGGGCGACCATCTCGATAAAGGCGTTCCCGTCGCTCTAACTCTTGTTTTTCTTTTGCTGTCACCTGGCTAATAGCTGCTTCTGATAAACCAAATTCCTGCACAATCTCTTCATTCAGTACTCGTGTACCACCAGGAGCGATCGCTCCCATTGCTAGCTCTTTTTGACCAGGTACACCTAGTTTGCGTACCACAAAAACATCTAAGGGAGCATTTAGGGCTTTGGCGACTTCAAAGGCAACTGGTACACCACCCCGTGGCAGGGCTAATATTAGCACATCTGGGCAATTAGCATAAGCTGTTAAATCCCTAGCCAAAAACTTACCAGCATCTGTTCGGTCTTTAAAAAGCATAGTGTTACGATCCTGATAGTTTTCCTGTAAAAGGGTCTTTAGACTTATCCGTAAATTGATTGAGTCTATCAGCAGGTAGGTATCTAAATCCCTATTTTCAGGATGTAAACTTTAGATTGTAACACGTATGTTTCCTTTGCTGCCTGCCTCAAACGGCATAATCTTGCACCTGTTCCATAAACATTAGCAATTAGCAATTCCCCATGCCAATTTCTATCAAGCTGCAACGTGGGTTTTGCTCTCAGGTGTAGGTGTGGTTTGAGCCAGCAGATGATTGTAGAGTAGAGTCAGTTGGTATGCCACACTTTGCCAACTAAAGGCGATTTCTACCCGTTGCCGACCAGCCTCACCTAACTGGTCTCGCCAAGCTGGATTGGTGAGAATCCGATCAATGGCTGTGGCAAAAGCTACTTCGTCTTTGGGGGGAGCAAGTAACCCAGTAACTTCCGGAACGACCGTAAACTGCAACCCACCAACATCACTTGCCACTACTGGAGTCTGACTTGCCATTGCCTCTATGGCAACTAAACCAAAAGGTTCATAGTGACTAGGAACCACACAAACATCAGCACTGGCGTAGTAAAAGGGGAGGACAGTTTCATCTAAGCGACCTGGAAACGTTGTACACTCTTCTAGCCCGAGTTCCGCCACGATACTTTCGATGCGCGATCGCTCAATGCCATCGCTATGACCGGGACGGCTACCACCTCCAATCACCAGTTGGAGGTTAGCCTGACCTCTTAAGCTAGAATTTGCAATGGCTCGCACTAGTGTCTCAATTCCCTTGCGCTTGTCAAAGCGACCGACATAGAAAACCATCTTGGCATCAGGTGCAATTCCCAATACCTGGCGTGCGACAGAACGCTGAATTGCCCCAAACTTCTTAATATCAGTACCACAGGGAATTACATCAATTTGCCCTTGGGTAGAAACGAGCGCCCGCATGTGTTCATACTCTTGGGGACTGGTTGCAATGACTCGTTCCACAGTTTCTAGACAGGATTTTTCTATGGCTAATCGTAGTGTGGCGATCGCTGGAATATCAGCAATAGTTTTGTACTTAACCGCTCCTAGAGAATGGTAAGTATGCACCTGAATCAGTGGTTGATGTTTTTTCAGTTCCATACCGACCCAAGAAGACAACCAGTAGTTGGTATGAATCAAGGGGTATTGGAATTCCTGACCCTGCTGGAATTTCTGGAATTCTGTCACAAATTCAGGTATATGACCGGACAAGAAATCCCGCCCGATGAACTCGGCTGGTCCGGCTTTTAACCGAATAGTGCGACAGTGAGAATTATGTTGAACGATAGCAGCTTGTTCAGGACTGCTGTAGCGAGTGAACATGTCCACTTGCCAACCCTGCTGCGCCAGCGCATAACCTACTTGACGCACATAGACGTTTTGACCCCCAGCTTCTTCTTGACCAATTTCTGCCGCAGGGTCACCGTCAACAGAAATGAGCGCGATGCGATTTTTTTGAATCATCAACATAGTTGAATTTCACCTCTTGCCAACTTTTTCTGCCTCAGACATCAGAAGTTGGGGTAATATTGTCATCTTCTCAAGGTCGAAGGCAGGTCTAACGAAGCGAAAATATCCCAGCCAAGGACACTGACGAGATTAAGACATTACTTAAATTAAATAAGAATGCTACTCGTTCAGTCTCCTCTCAATGCCGACGAAGTTAGCTGACGGGCTAGGACTGAGAGATGTCCCTCTTATAAGAGTTATGAGTTATTATTCTTAACTCCTCACTCTTTCTAAAACTCGCCCCACATTTGGTTCCTCCGCTCCAAGTTTGCCTTTATGCAGTAATGCTTTTCGGGCAAATTTGTGGATTAGGCAGACTGTGTTTATATTTTTTTTATAATCTTACTTGTAAAACTGAGTGCTGTCAACACTCTCCTAATAAGTATCATTTGTAACTTATTTGCAGTAATAGTTAGTTACACTTATTAAATATGTAATTTTTAAACCTTTGAAATCTTTCCGTGTATAAGTGAGCAATTGCTATGAATCTCAGTCCCTGGTTCTGTTAAATTTATATAACAATTTTAGATTAAATAATTTATAAAAATTTTATTTTAATTTGTTGATATTGAGTAGATATCAGCAATGCCCAATCAACCAAATTTTACAGTAAAGTGAAGGAGAGTAAGGGTGTCATTCATCTAATACAGGAGATAAATCATATGTTTATCAAGGGTATTGACATTGCAGAATTCAGTGAAAAAGTTGATTGGCAAAAAATGAAAGCCGAAGGCTTCCAGTTTGCTTATGCACGAGTACTTTATGGAACAGTTAGTATAGATTCAAACTTTCATACTTATTGGCCTGCGCTTAAGGAGTACAACATAATTCGGGGAGCTTATATGTTTTTCCGTCCTTCAGATGACCTGAATACTCAAGTAAGACTTTTTGCGCAAGCAGTAGATATAGAACCTGGAGATTTGCCGCCATCTGTAGATCTAGAATTGGAGCCGAACCGCAATAACATTGATATTCACTGGTCTCGTCTTAGCACTGCCGCTAGTATTGACCTAGTTGAGACGTTATTAAAATCGGTAGAACGTACAACAGGCTACAAACCGGTCATCTACGCCAATTCTGACTTTTGGATTCATCAAATGGGTAATACCTCGCGCTTCAGTGATGCTGGCTACGATCTCTGGATTGCCAACTACAATAACAACCCCAACCAGCCAAATCAACTATTTGGCGGTTGGAAGGTTCATACTTTTCATCAGTATCTTGGTGACCAAAGGTCTTCATTTACTCAAGATGTGGACTATAATACATTCAATGGAAATTTAGATAGGCTTAAAGCTGAGACAGTTCCGAACATTCCTCTTAATGAAGGTCGGATTGGACCGAAAGTCAAGGAACTGCAAAAACGTCTCACGCAACTTGCTAAAAATCCTGACAATCCTCAACCTAATTTAGATCCTCAAGCGATGGACGGGGTCTTTGGTCCTGATACTAAAAATGCTGTCATTGCCTTTCAAAAAGCAAACCACTTAATCGCCAATGGAACTATTAAGTTAGAGGAAATTCCAGTCTGATAAAATAATTCGTAATTCGTAATTCGTAATTAATAGTCATGGTGCAAAGCACCTTTATTTAGGGAATAGAAAACGTACTTGGCAACATTATTCCCTTGCAAGCCCATTCATGCTTGGGGACGCCAATAATGCGCGAGGCACAGCCAAAATGCGGGAGCATCCGGCGAATCGCCCTCAGACTCTTATGTCTGGGGCTACACAAACAAAGTCCCTGACG
>CAZZXJ010000029.1:0-21311 GCA_964657905.1 uncultured Stigonema sp. | reverse complement strand
ATCCCTGCTGCGTGTGTAGCGATCGCCCTTCCCAAAAAACTTTTTGGTTTACTGAATTTGGACTTCACTACACTTGAGTACATCTGGCGTAAACGGCGAATCGTAGAAAAAACGACGAGGTGGACCAGAAACTGTATAGTTAGGATGTTGTCTGAGCCATTCGCGCAGGCGCTCTAGGTTCTGTTGATAGCTTATGAAAGTGTAAGCACCTTGAAGACCAATACTCACCACTGTCATTGCTGGATGATCTTCTACTTGAATGCCCTGAGCTATATTTTGTGGATGGACGTCTTGATTACGGTACAAGAAGGATACTTCAGCTTGACCAACCTCCAAAGCTTTACCGCTTTGTCCTTCCTGTAAGGTGATGATGGGGTAGCGAGTCTCCACTGGTGCGGTCATCGGAATATTGTTTGAGCTAATATGACGGTATAAGGGTTCAAAAGCAGCGTTTGCCGCCTGACTGAGTTGTCCAATGTATGTATAGGTGCCAGAACGATAAGCTGGATAATGCTTAATTTCGATCTTGCCTTTCTCGGTAGGTGGTGGAAACCCAATGGGTAGCGGGGCAGACATAGCACTGTACACTCCAAATCCGATGACAGGAATCGCTATAAGTCCAACAATGATCACAATGGTCTGTAGCTTCATATATTCATTGTAAACAGCAAGATGACTAATTTTCAGCCAAGGCTCAAAGGTAAGCGAGTCATTTGCCTTGATATCCCTGATGAATATGAGTATATGGAGCCAGCTTTGGTGGAGTTACTCTTGAAAAAGGTACTACCACTACTAGGAACCTTCTGAACCAGTACCAAGCCGATGCCACAGGCAAACCGAACCCTTGCGTCTACGCTACAATAAACACTCTTGCAAGATAATGGGATCTCCAAAATGGAAACCAAGGGCGTCTATGGCAGCGGCAATACGACACCATCCTCCAAAACCGACGAGGTGAGAAATGCACTTATCCAACTCAAAGCCAAAGGTATTAAGGACTGGGAGATTCTGGATATTTGGGCAACAATTCTTCATGAACAGGGCGACGGGAGCGATCGCCGTTACCTTGGAATCTGCTGCATTTGAACTAGGCTTGCCTGTTGAATAAACATCTATATTGGCAATTCTAATTGCCCAGGCGAAGTATTTGAGCGCCTTCTTGTATGTAGTCTGATATGACACGGACTACAAAGCGGAATTAAGTTCTCAGTACGGTTATCTTCAGGTGTATAATTTGAATGATGTACGGTTAGTGTCAGCATCGTCCATTCTGAGCGTGTCATTTCCTTGGGCTTTTCCCCTGGACGCAGGCACTGTTGACCACAATGGCGACACCTCCAGCAAGCAGCCTCCTTAACTTGCCGTGCTATATCTTGCCAATTATCCCCGTAACGCTCCCTATAAATGGGCATTTTCTAGAATACAGAACTTATCAATAGTTGTGTCCTACAAATTTTAAGATACGCAAATCACTCTGACAACAGCAGTAGTTACGAGATGCGTTGACTAAATAGTACATTAGTACTAATATAGGAGAGCAGATATCAGTTACTCAGGTGTTGCATCTACATCACAAGAGAAACTAGTGCCAATTTCGGTTAAAGGGGGAAATGTCGAGTTTCCTCTTTGACCTTTTTTTCTTCATAATAGCAAATGGTCTTGAGTATGGACAAGAGTGCGTAACTTCTGAACAACTCGCTTAAAAAACCTAGTTACTATCATGTAACTGGGCTTGAAGTTAACTAACCATGGATTTTGTAGCTAATTTGTGTTAATATAGGTACGAATTATTTTTTTAGTAATATATTGGAGTCCATAAAAGAGCTTGATAACAATGCAGTCAAGAGAAGACAGAATTATTCCTAATACCTCACATTCAAATAATGTGAATGATGACATTATAGTTAGCTCAAAAGAAAGTGAACGACTCGCACAAGAAAAAATAGAGGCGCGAATGCGGCTCTTGGCAATGCCACCCTCTGAAGCACAAAAGCTTACAAACCAAACACTAAAACCTCAGTACTGGAAATTTGACCCCAGTAACCACGTCTGGGATGAAAGTATTCCTACTCGTTATGGCGAAGATATTGACCCCTGTTGATCTACTTGATACTTTTGTTACTTTACAAGCACTTGGGCTAGATGCTGTTGTTGTGGGTGGGCAAGCCGTTAACCTTTGGGCTTATCAGTATCAATCTAGGTGTCCAAAATTACAAGAATTTCTGTAACCGTTCACAGGATTTATCTTGCTACCGTGAAAAATAGGTACATGCAGATGGTAAATTAAGAGGCATGGATAAAAACTGCCTCACTTACGAGATTGAAATTTCCGACGTTTATTGGGAAGGAACTCCAGCCAGTGTCAAACAACTGGTGGAGAAGATGGGGCAGCATATAAAGCAATCAGAAAAAGAGTTAGCGGATAAAGATAGCCCAAAGGCAAGAACTGTTAGAAAAAATTAATCGCACATCTAGGAACTCATCATCTCCCCCGTCCTCAGATCTACCGAGTGCTGAGAAAAGCCCCGAAAAAAAGAAGACAGGTAAAAAACGTGGGGGACAACCAGGACATCAGGGTCATAGTCGTTTTCTGTACGAACCATTAGACTGTGAATCCGTATTAAACCACCACCCACAAACTTGTAGCTGTTGTGGAGAGAAATTAGAGGCAGAAGATGCTTTCCCTTATCGCCATCAGATAGTAGAAATTCCCCCGATCAAACCAATAGTCATAGAACATCGATTACACCAACTGGTATGTGACCTGTGTGGGGCTAGTACCCGTGCAACATTACCTGTGGATGTTAATCCAAGTGGCTACGGGGTAAGAGTAGTAGCCCTTGTGGCTGTCTTGAGCGGCCTATACCGCCACAGTCAGAGAATGGTGCAAAGCGCTCTGGCAGATGTATTCGGAGTCTCGGTTTGGAGATTCAAGAAAATGAAATTCGCTCCAACGCATCAGTTTTACTTGACCAACTTTTGGGTCTTCCACTGTCAAAGTCTCATCTGCTTCTGGCCAAGTTTCGGGGTCGTTCAACTTAAACTTGTGACCATGCTTACGTGGTGCGCCCCGACCTTTTTTAGCCTCGGGTTTACCCCAAAGGCATCTATTGGACGCTAACCTGAGTAATAAGTCTGCTTCTACACCAACAGTAGCTGTGACAAATTTGGCATTGCCATAGCCTCGATCATCAGCAACAAGTGGTCTAGTTCCTAACTGCCGAGTTACAAGCTTTAGTTGAAACGCTGCCTTACTCGTTGGGGTTTCAAAGCTGGTAATCCGTTCGTGTCTTAACGGTAATGCCCAACTCCCATTTGACTCTGGTATCCATGCCAACGTACTATAACTTTGTCCCACACTGGGACTAACTCCTTTCCCCCCACTACTCGTCCTTTCCTTGAGCGTCTTTGCATCTGGTCTGGACCAAAAGGTATGATCTCCTGCTAGAAATGGTTGTTCTTCTGTTTTTACCTTCTCTACCAGTAAATTCATCAGTTTTCTTCTCTTGGGACGACTGTCATGCAGTGCGGCATAAACACTCGGCCACTCTCGCCTAAACACTGGGTTTTGGGATAGGCTGACAAATGATTGAATGCTGGGGCTGGTCAACACTGCATCCATCAGCTCAAATACTGCGTCTCTCGCTTTACCTAGACTATCGTAGATTGCTTGCCGGAATTCTTCTAATTGTGTCAGGATCATCCGAGTCAATGAACTTTTGTTTACATTCATTGACTTTACAGCAGTCAGTTTAACTCCTGACTGCTTTCCTCTCCAACAATCAATCTACGTCTCAGTATTACTGTCTTTTTTTTTATCTCTTCTTTTATCCGTGCTTTGCTTCTGTCTGAGCTTTTAGTCCAAACTCCAGTATATACTAATACAACCCCAGAGGGCAGAGTTCCGGATTCTATCGGTGATATTTTTGTGATCAAACTGTAACTTTATCTTGAACACCTTCACCCAAACGGTTGCCCCCACCTGTTCCAATTCTCTTTGTTAAACGGCGATCGCCACTTGATAATCAAACTCAACTCTGTTGATGTAGGGCATATACGTACCACAATTCCAGTGGCGCTCATACCATGCTTAAAAAGCATTTATTTAACTCATTGCATCCAGTTGTTTAATCCACTCACTAATTTGGTCGCCTTTATGACCAACAATTCTCTTTGATGCTAATCTCATCGCTTGCCTATTGTAGATTTGCCACAAAGAAGATACCATTTCAATATCTTCGCATACTGACAAGTCGTGAGTTACATGTTCCAGATTCTCTTCAGTCAACCATTGTTTTAGTTCCTGCTCATACTGATGTTTCATCTGATTTAGCCTGTCTTTTTCGTTACTCGCGAGTCGGCTCCAGATGATTTTCTTGATATCATGTGGACGATTAGACACCATCTTTGTAACGTCATCCCAGGTTTTTGCCTGTCTAATTTTAGAAACTAAAATCAACAGAACGTAATTAATTATCTGTGCCTCCATGCTGTCCAGTTCCAGCAAAGAAATGGCATATTTCAACTCAGCCATGTTTAAATCCTGGCAAGAAAGTATCCAACTTCTTAATGTGTTTAGGTAAAGTTGAAACTGATGTTCTTTTTTTCTTTCTTTGCGCTTTTTCACGAACAGAATTGGACGCAGTAAAACTGGACGAACATCAGGCGGAACTTCTTTAAATTCAATGCCTTCTGTGGAAATAATTACAGTTACACCACCATTTTCCATGTGGTGCGAATCTTCTAATACCCACCGAAAAGCTTTGCCACAGTTAGGACAATCCACTTCATAATGGGTAACAAACTCTGATATTTTAGGATTGAAGTAAACATTCGTGCGAATTAGGGCAGACATTGGTTTAAAGACATGGTGACAGCTAGGGCAGCATCTCACTCCTAATGTGTCTGGGTCACAAGATACCGGATCGAGGCTCCATTCTCTGTTGTCACAAGGACGACCAAGCCTAAACCAGTTGTCGGTCATGTCGAGGATGATAGCGTAGTCTTTACCAGGGGAGGGACGCAGAACACGTCCGATCATCTGCAGCCACAGCGTTACGCTGCTAGTAGGTCGCGCAATCACAACTGCTTCTGCGTCAGGGCAATCGAATCCTTCGGTGAGAATGGCACAATTAATAATAATTTTGGTAATACCGCTCTTAAATCTATTTAAAATTGCTTTACGTTCATCAGGTGGTGTATCCCCATCAAGATGCTCAGCTGCGATCCCAACAGCACGAAATTTGGTAGCGATCGCTTTGGAGTGCATCACGTTGACCGCAAAAAGTATTGTTTTCTTCCCAGTACAGAACTTCTGCCACTGCTTCAGTATTTCTTCTGGTTTGTAGTCAGAGGCAACAAGTTCAAGTTCCTTTTTGGTAAAATCGCGTTTTTGCGGAACGCGGTGCTGAGAATACTTAAAACCAGCTATCAACTTATAATCTGTCAAGTACCCAAGGGCTATTAATTCCTTAGTCGTAATTGAGCAAACAAGATGCTCAAAGACATCTCGCAGTCCGTAACCATCTTCACGCCTTGGTGTAGCTGTTACTCCCAAAATTAACGCATTATTGTAAGCATCTAATAATTTGCGGTAACTGGCGGCTGTTGAATGGTGCGCTTCGTCAACAATTACTAACTCTGCTTTTGGGTAGATTTTGCGACGTGTTAAAGTTTGGATGCTGCCAATCTGAAGTAACGAGTCAGTTTGCCTATATCCTGCTTTGATAATCCCTGGTTGCACTCTTGTTGTTATAGCCAGTTTATCTGCTGCTTGGAGAATCAATTCTTCCCGATGAGCAACTACTAAAACGCCCTCACCCCTACAAGTAAATTCCGATGCCATTGTAGAAAAGATAATAGTCTTGCCACCACCCGTACTCAGTTGCAGCAATACCTTTCTTTTACCACTAGACCAGGCGGCAAAAGTTTTTGAAACTAAATCCTGTTGGTAATCGCGCAGACTAAACATGAGAGAGTAACGATCGCCCATTAACTAATGGGCATGCGAGAGTTGACACATTATAATGCCCGTTAGATAGATTATTTGAACGTTTCATAAAAATGATGAGGGCGATCGCGCGCGAATTGTCGGATCGCCCATAAATTTCAACCCTACGCCGCTCGCAATTCAGCTTGTAGTGAGTGTTGCTTCAAGTATTCCCACGAGAGAGGGTGTTAGTTCGTCGAATGGTTTATCCAGCAACTGGTCAATATCAAAAGACTCGGTTACTGTATCTGCAACTAGCAGTCCACTCATTGCTACAATCAGCAGTTGTGCTTTGGCTTCTGTACTGCATCGGGGCTTTTCGTCAGTGTAGCTTGATTGAACTACCCACGTGCCCTTCGGGTGACGCTCCTTCGTCGCTAACGCTTCGCTAACGCCAGTTGCTTCACTTGGGGAGACCCCAAGACCGCACTGGACTCACCATCGATGGCTTGGTAGAAGGTGCCGAGTAGGTGATAGCTATGCCAGACGCGATAGATTGTTCCGAAGTGGCTGTCAATGTCTGAGTCAATTTCAATTTCAGGCGCTATGGCTTGGGCTTGCTGCTCAAAGTATGCGTCTAGCTCTGCTTGCGCGATGGTTTGCTCGTCACTAGTTTTGACAATGCTTGAGGGCGAAGAAGACTTAGTGTTGAAGTCAGCTTCTGTTTCAATTGAATATGTCATGATTGAATTACCAGATTTATATTTGGTGTTCACAAAAGCGATCGCAACTTCTTGGCGGGAGAGCGATCGCTTTTGTTTTGTCTCTCCCATTATAATGCTTTTTATGGCATTAATAAATATATGAGAAGCATATTATATGTTTTTTATGGCTTGCTGTTTATCTTTATAAGGTATAGAATGAAGAGCAAAGGAGGACAATAGTATGTCTAGGGTTAGCAAATTGCCTTATGCCTTTGTAGACTTATATAAAAGTCGCTTGAGCATGAGTATGGATATGTCTATGATTAGAGAGCGGATGGAGGAACTAGGCATAGATCTAGCAACTCTAAACCGCCGCTACTGTGAGATTCGGCGAAAAAAGGGTGATACAACTGCAACCCCAGTAAACCGCAGGAATATGCTTGCTAAAGCAACATCTGATGAAGGAAACCCAACGTTGGAAACTTTTATGGATATCGTTTCTGCTTTAGATGGCAAGGTTTTAATTGAGTGGAAAAGTACAAAGGTCAAAGAGTTTGGGAATGACAGCGCAGCATAAGTGTATGACTCCGCTTAAACCCCGATCAAACTCGCCCCCACTCACCCTGTACGCGGACGAAGGAGTATCTGCGTATGGGATGGGCATAGTTCGATGTTTTTTACCTTGAGCGCTCAAGCTCTATGAAGCTTTTTAAGGGCTTGAGCGCTCATCAGTGCTTGAGGCTACGATGAACATGCGCGAGCCAACAAACGATTTACTTGCATACATACTTAAGACAAGTAGAAATCGATCCGGCAAGGGAAATGAAAACCCCTACTGTCAGTTTCTCAGGCTTGCCAGTGGGGGTCAGTAACAAAAATATTTTAAAACTCTATGACTCCAATCATATCAGATTCCCCTGCACATAGCACGGGGACAAATGTCTTATGGGAAAAACCCACATTTGAACTTGATGTTAGTACCCAACAAGTCTCCTTAGAGTGGATACAGAGCTTACCACCAGAACTCAAAGACGCGGCGCTTTTCCGGTTTTGTAAAACGGTGGAGGCACGCGCCACGCTAGTGGAATCATTCACCCTGAACCAAGTTCTTTACCGCACAATTTCAGGCAATAGCTTCACCGAATCAGCAGAGTCGGTGGCTGTGAGGACGGGGTGCGACAGAAAAACCATCCTCAAAGGACTGAATCAAGCAGTCTCCCAAAACATCTTGTCAGAAAACAAGCGACCAGGAACCAGCACTGAATATTCCTTTAAACCAGTAGAAGAATGGCTATCAGAACCAGTAGTCCATATTAAGGACATCCGTATAAAAAAAGTAGTAGAGTTTCCTTTAACACAAGAATGTACGCAGCCTCAGTTAGATGAAGGTGATGGGGTAGTCCGCAGTACGGATGACCCTGAAACGGACCCGAACACTGTTGTTGTTTCTTTAAAAGACTTAGAGGAAACAACAACAGAAGTTAGCGTCCCTGTGGGGGACCGAGCAAAAAGCACTCATTGGAAATATGTGGGACAGGGGATACCCAGGATTTATGTGCCGCCGGAACTGGACTCGGACACTGGCATGAAGATTGAATCGATCCATTCTGCTACAAAAGAACCACGCCAATTCATTATTAAAAACGCCGTAGACTTGCTCTACAACAAGATGAATCGAATTCCATCCTTAATGGAAGAGGAGCGCAAGCCTGCACCGTTCACTGCACTCACCGCAGTGAATAGCGCTATTGGTACGCAAAGTACAATTCCCGATCATGTAATGCAGGCGTTAAAAGAAGCGGGAATTCATCTGAATATCGGGGTGGCAGAGCGGTTGTGGTTGAAGTACTCTGAATCTTTTAATGATGCGATCGCCTACACAGTTGTCCAAGATGAAGCTGGCAAGATTAAGCAGACTAAGTCCGGATTTTTCCGTAAGTCCCTAGAGGATGGCTGGAGTTTTAACTCCTCGCTATCGCAAAACGAAGAGTGCAAACAAGTATCGACACGATCTTTAACTACTGAGCAACAACAATGGTACGAATGGGCGTGTGCTACTGGGGTGTGCGATGGTAAACCCGTTGCTGATTTAGCGTCTTCCTGGAATGGAGAGTTGGGTGTATTTGTGTTTGTGCCAGCCCCTAATCCTGCACTATCACCGTGGGTCATAAAGCCGATTTCGGTAGCGATGCGCGAGTTCCCAATCGCTTAAGTCATATCAAATCCGCTTGTATTGGAATTATTCCTATGAACCTCTTTCTGGTGCGTCCTCGGCGTCTGGAGCGGTTTTTTTATCCTGCCGTATAGATTCCTGGCTGAAACTGTAGCCGTGTTGTCTACCCATTGCCATAATCGCAGCATCATCCTTGGAATCAACTGCTGCCATTAATTGGGAAATCTTAGCTTCATCTTGAAGGGCTGCTTTGAAAAAGTTAAGAAATTTTTGTTCAACGATAGCAGCATCTACTGGTTTATTCATCATTAAATTCCTCTGTTGTTTGGTTTGGTAGTGATCGTGACTTTTAAGGGTGGTTTTTGAGGAGGAGCCAAAGTAAAAGTTAGGTGATGCCAAAGGGCAAGCCCAACACCGAACATCTGTTGCCTGTAGCTTGGGAAAGCCGTAAGCAGCACCGCAGTTTCTTATGTACGGAAACATATTGGACCGACTGCAAGCAGAATCACCCCTGTCTTGTCTACGCCTTCTTATTCTAGGGAATGGGAAGCTATGTAGACGACGTACGTCAGCGCCAGGGTTACAGCAAACTACTTCTCTAGTTAAAAAAAACCACTCAGTTAAACACTGGGTGGCAGATTGCTTGATAGTTTTAGTTACTTCCAACTTAGCTATTCTTTAAGAAACACTCATCCACATTGTGAGAGAGAATACGGCCTGCTTAATCTGCCTTGAGTTTTTTGTAGTTATTTCGCTTGGTAGAGAGAGTATTTAATACGATGAATGTTATTCTGTATTCACGCTCACTAGAAGACATTGAAGGAAACAAGACGATGAATATTGTTGCTTGGGTAGTTTTAGGTTTGATTGCCGGTGCTCTAGCAAAAGCTATTTACCCTGGTCATCAAGGTGGTGGAGTTCTAGCGACAATTGTGTTAGGGATAGTTGGTGCATTTGTAGGTGGTAGTCTAGGCATGTTCTTTAGCACTGGCAGTTTAGCACTAGCGGCTCCCACCTTCAGTATTCCCGGAATTGCCGTGGCAGTTTTAGGGGCAATTGTTGCCATCTTCTTGTGGAATTTAATGACCCGCAGTAGAGCTGTGTAAGAGATGAAATTGCGGTCAATCTTAGGAAATTTTTGTAAACTAATTTAAACGTTTTTTATCCCTGAATTTAAGGAAAATAATAGCGCTACCTGTAGTTAAGGTGGCGCTATTTTTAGAGTCTTTATTAAACAAAAGAATAGGGCGATGCCATAGAGCAAGATATCGATAAGCGTATACGCACTCTTGTTCTATGGAGAGCGATCGCCCATTAAGAGCCGCATTTTCGCCATTGATTTGCGAGCAGGCTCGCAAATGGGACGAGCTACAAGTCCAGGATACAGATCACTGGCAAATTATTGGGTCACAAGGAATGCTGGATGCGGCTGATTACTTCATTACTCTTCAATCACTTCCAGCCCAGTTTCTCTTGCCACCCGTTGAGCCAAAGATTCTCGTGGTGTTGCTGTGTTATTTCTCAACCACTGCGGAAACTCACGCATCAAAATCTTGCCATAGCTATCGGGATGCTGCTCTAACCAATCTGCCTGCAACTCATAGCCTAGGTTGTAGAGGGTGGTAACGACACAAGGGAAATCAAACATATTGCACTGTCCGCTTGTTCTGACTTCAGCTAAAACTTCCATTAAAAGCGGGGGTCTGCTACTTTCTATTTCTTTTGACTGGATCATGTTTTTCTAGGAATAGTTGACTTGACTGCCGAGCGCTCATGTAATCTCTCAAACCATTCTCTCAAATGTGGATACTGTGAGTGCCAATCCTCATTTAAACGCAAGTTGTAGTAGCCGACAGAACATAAGGCTGCCACGTCTGCTGCTGTCCAAGTATCGCCACCTAATAAGTATTTGAACTCTCGCAGTTGTTCATCAAAAACTGGTAGAAGGCGATTAATTATTGTTTCTAATTTTGTTCGAGATAATGGTGAGGCTAGATCGCCTGTAAAGTTTAGTACCCACAAACGAATGATATTATCACCCAAAGTATCTGCTAGTTCTTCCCATTTACGACACTCAAGCCGTAGAAGGCGATCGCTTGGGTAAAACCTAGGTTCTGGATAAATTTCGTCTAGATACTCTCCAATCAATGTAGAGTCCCAAACGACTGTGCCATCTTTATCCACAAATACAGGTACTTGACCAATAGGAGAAATTTTGAGAAATTCAGGTGGTTTATTGACTAAGTTAATTTCTTCGAGTTCGCAATCCAAATTTTTTTCTGCTAACAATATTCGGATCTTCCGAGAAAAGTTTGATTGCTGATGATAGTATAAGATTCTCTTCATAGAATTTAACCAAAGCTGTTGATCTAACAAATGTTAATTCGTGCGATCGCTACTCAATTATTTTCCCATTTTCATCCCGTTTAATCTCCACCACCCTAACATCAAAACTCTCCCATTCTTGCACGGTAAACCCAGCCTCCACTTCTTCGGGAAACCTGGTTGCTATTCTCTGCCACGCTTCTTCCTCACTGTTGGCTTTGATATAGTAGCCTTGGCGTGCTGTTGTGTCGTCATGACCGAGACAGTCATGGGTATAGAGGGCGTTGCGTGTACAACGGTATTCTTTTTGCATAGTGTTAGCTGTGACTACAGGCGCTCTCCATGATAATGTTAAAGCCTAGAAAGTGCGATCTCTCACCAAGGGGATCGCGCTTCAAGCAGAACGAGCTTTTCGCCTTGCAATTGAAGCCGATCCAACAAGTGCAGAAGCTTACAACAATCTAGGCGTAACCCTAGTGAAACAACAGAAATTTGATCTGGCGATCGTGTTCCTACGTCAATCCCAACAAAAGCGCTCCTAACTATGGGGAAGCTCAAGCCAATTTGGGTTATGCCTTAGAACGACAAGGAAATCTGGAGAGTGCAATTGCTGAGTACACCAAAAAACTTCCAGCTTTAAGCGATCTAAAACGCTCCTTCCTCAGCTTAGAACTTGGCTTGTCAGGGCGAGGAGTACTTTCAGCAAAAAATTGCGCACTATCAACGACAAATAGAGAACAACCCAAATCTATGGTTCGCTCACTACAACTTGGGAGTTGGCGCATTATGAACAAGGAGATGAACGCAGGAGCGATCGCAGCTTACAGGGAGACGGTTCGTCTCAATCCCATTTTTGCAGCTGCCTACGTAAAGAAAGGGCAACGCTTTAGTGGCAAAAGGCAGAGGGTTTAGATTGCCTAAGATACTGCCGGGGTTTGTTTCTTGTACAAGGGAGTCGCTCAGATGTCCACAAAATTGAAGAACTTATTAATCAACTACGACAAAAGTAGTTAAAGCATAAAAACATACAGTAGTATCTGTATTTATCTGTATTTTTATATGCTCAAAAATCTTGCCTACTACTCCAACAAATTTCGCCCTAGGTCTAGCTCTAATAAAATTGGCTTAAATGTCAGCCTAAAGGGTGGAGTTGCCCCCAACAAACCCATTCTGCTACTGTCCGTAATCGAACTTCTAAGCCAGAAACAGCTAAGAAAAAACCAAATTCCCTTGACCGCTGAACTCATCGCTACCTTTCTCAAGCTGTGGAGCCATCTGGAGCCAGTTCGTAAGCCCGACATTGGACTACCTTTCTTTCACCTCACGAGCGATGGTTTCTGGCACTACCAGATGAAGCCGGGGTTGGAATCAATGATGGCGGCTTCGGTAAAAATCAGAACTGTTAACGCTATTAGGCAAACAGTAGAATATGCCTACCTTGATGAGGAACTGTGGGAAATTCTGCAATACCCGCAAGAAAGAAGTGTCCTAACCCAAGTATTAATTGATTCTTGGTTCACTGATAAAACGCCACAAATAGAGCAGCTACTGCAAATCAATGCTTTTGCTGAACGAATGGACCAATTGCGATCGCTTGGTGGCAAGGTCTACCAGCCAGAGGAACTAGAAGACGAGCAGACGAAAATTGTCAGAGATGCCGCTTTCCGCAAGATTGTGGTTACAACTTACAATCAGCGCTGTGCATTTTGTGGGTTACAGATACTTGACTCATTAGGTCAAAATATTGTAGATGGAGCGCATATCAAACCGTTTTCACTTTTTTACGATGACCGCATCGACAATGGTCTTTCACTGTGTAAGAATCATCATTGGGCGTTTGATCGGGGTTGGTTTAGTGTAAATGATGACTATAGCATTGTCGTTGCTGACCAACTGCGGGAGGAATCGCCTCATGCTAGACCAATGAGGGAGTTTAATGGCGATCGCATTCACCTGCCAGCCCAGGCGCAGTACTATCCTAGGATTGAAGCTATCCGGTGGCATCGGGAATACGTGTTTGGGGTAGCTGGTTAATTAAGAGCTATCTTGGTATCCAATGGTACTTGCTACTATTCTAAATTGCTGAATAAAAAGGCAGTAAAGTAGGCGTAAATATTCAGTAAGCTTGTGAAAGTTTTTGCAGTAAAAGTTAAGTAGAGGGTGCAGGAAAGGTTATTGCTATTGCGTGCCTAACTCTTGAAGTTGCTGTTTAGCTTTTTGGCTTAACTCAACATCAGCATTTAATTCCAGGACTTTCTTGAAGTCTTCTTGGGCTTTGTCTTTACGACCTTTATTTTTGTAAGCAAGCCCTCGGTTGTAGTAATAGTTAGTGATGGTAGGGTCAAGTTTAATAGCTTGGTTACAGTCAGCGATGGCGTGGTCAAAGTCTCCCTTCTTAAGATATGCCTCACATCGACTGTCATAAGCATTAGCTCTTGAGAAGTTAGGGTCAACTTTAAGGGCTTGGTTGTAGTCAACGATGGCGCGGTCGTAGTCTTTTTTGTTACGATAAACATTCCCTCGATCGATGTAAGTATCAGCTAAGTTGGGGTCTAGATCGTTAGGGTCAAGTTTGAAAGCTTGGTTGTAGTCAGCAATGGCACGGTCGTAGTCTTTTTTGTTACGGTAAGCATTCCCTCGACCGATGTAAAGATTGGCATTCTTAGGGTCAAATTTGAGGGCAAGGTTGTAGTCAGCAATGGTGGGGTCGTAGTCTTTTTTATTACGATGAGCATTCCCTCGGTTGTTGTCAGCTATGGCTAAGTTAGGGTCAAGTTCGAGGGCAAGGTTGTTGTCAGCAATGGTGCGGTCTAAGTTAAAGAAAGGTTTAACGGCTGGTGGCTTTGTTTCAGTTGGGGTGTTTGGCTTTACTCCCAAAAAGTTGAGTAAATTAATTACGGCTGTAATTAGCATGGCAATCCCTGATAATAAGCTCCCTAAACCCTCCAAATTTTGATGGCTCATTTTTGTTCCTTCTCCAACAGAACTAACTATTAATTATTAGTTATTCAACTTGTCTAGAAGACTCGCCCAACGCTCGAACAGCTACAGCTTCGGGTGGGCGATCGCATTAACCTACAAAGTTCACTCTTATTTAACAAATAGTGCAGTAGCATTTTATTCAACTAGAAAGAAAAAGCTTTGAACAGTTCCGCAATTTTTGCCTTGAGAGATGCGATCGCATCTTCTAAGGACTGATAAGACTCTGTACCAAGTAAGTAGGCATCATCTTCATCAGTACTTGACCAAAGGTAGGAGGGTTGTCCTATGGTGAGATGTCCACGCCAGCTTTGTTCATAAGTATCGAGTGTTATGAAAAAGCGCCTTGACATTAAGTCTTCGGGATCGAGAACAAACGAACCCCAAACAGAGAATCCAAAATATTCCCCGTTTTCCTCGTTGTTGAATTCCCAATCAGTCAGCAGGGGAAAAGCATTTCTTGCTTTTTCTATGGCTTGTTTAATTTCTAACTCTGTTAATATCATTTGTTAAGTATCAGAAAGACAAAAAAGTGGTGTCAAAAACTGCAAAAATATACATATGATAAGCATTTCATACTTTATTTCACGCTTATAAGAGTTGTTGAGACTGTGAAGAGTAACGTACACAGTTGTACCTTGCATTCCCTTATGTGGTTTTAGCTCAACAGCCATATCTGCCGCCAAGCGATGCCCCAAAGGGGCTTGCCCGTTCGGGCTCGCCTGCGGCTTTACCAGTCCCGTATGCTACACCGAAAATATAGGACAAGCCGCCCCACGAGGAAATGGCGCAGATCAATCCCTGTTTACGTTTGGTCATCATCCGGGCAGCAAAAACACTTGCAATATAGTGGCTGCGCAGACCAACGTTGTTGCCAGCGTCCCATATACTTGGTTCACAATCCCAGAAGGGCTGCCCATAAGCATTGCTTAATTCATAAAACCCTGAGAAAGCATTATTTACCAGTAAATCAAGTTGTCCATCTCGTTCATCCTGGATGCGCTCAAAGAGCAAACGTACTTGCTCATCGTCACTGTGGTCTACTTGCACGGGAATACATACACCGCCAGCTTCCTCAACGGCTGCTTGGGTTTCAGTAAGACTTCCCGATATGTCACTGGAACTGTTGAGACTGCGACCCGTAACGTACACAGTCGCACCAGCCTCACTAAGACCGATTGCAATCCCCTTGCCAATGCCCCTCGTAGCACCTGTAACTAATGTTACTTTACCTTCAAGGTGTTTCATGATAACTCGTGTGTATCTATTTCCTTTTCCAGGCTTCTTATAAACTCTCTTAGCACATCTGTTTGTGTTCTAGATCTGCCTTCACAGTAACGCTTTAAGATTTCCAACTCCTTGATGGGTAGCCGAATTGTTAAGGGTTTCAATTTTTCATCCATTGTACTGCACAATATCATACTATTTGCAGTATAATAGAAAAATAGGGATTGTAAAATTTACATATGACTAAGAACTTGATGACGGTCGAAGAAAAACAAGCGCTCTTAGCTGCAATCAAAATTTATACAGAGATAGGTGTGTTAAATCGAGTTTGTCAGTCTACAGAGTCTTTTTTATCTCGCGTTCCTGGCATTAGCACTCGTCGGCTGCAAACCCTCATCAAAAATCACAGCAAAGAAATTGCTGCTATGGCTGGCGCGTCGCACGTAATCTATAAAACTGGTGATTATAGACCATCTGGGCGTGGTGCGTTTGGTCGTAAAAGTGGCGGGGATCGGGCTGTAACTATTTCTCCTTCCATTGAATTTATTTTTTAGTGTAAGGGAATTTTATACGGACAAAAAAATGAACACACTGGAATTAAAACCTGGTCAACAAATAGGGGTTTTTTATTACGACGACAGGCGTGGCAGTAAAGCTGAAATCGGGATAGTTGCTAAGATTTTACCTTCGGGTCAAGTAACTCTCTCGAATGGTAAACGTTACACATTTGAGGGGAAAGAAATAGGTGCTGTAGAACCTAGTTATCTCGTATCTATAGCTCGTGCGCAAGAAGTTATAGAAAAGGATCGGCTCCTACAGCAACAAAGAGACGCAGCGCACCAATATTATCTTGCTTCTAGTAAAGGAAAACAAAAGTGCGCATCTCGCGCGGCGGTAAAAGCCGCTATTACTACACTCAATCAACATGGTTGGTACGCCGATATCAATGGTGAAATGGATGTATTAGAGTCGGAAATCGAACAAAAAATCTTATCTTATCTTGAACGACAGCAGCCCACAGAATCTGCTGACCAGTGACCAGTAGCTGTAGAACACCATTTAGTAATTGAGGTTAACCTCTATGCAAGACGAACTAACTAGAAAACGTTTGTACTTTACAGAAAGCTATATCTGCATCGGCTCCTACAATGAAGTTGAGAAGTACGAGCAGGAAAATACACAAAGCTACTGGGCATCTGACTTTTTTCAATTACCACCCGACTACAATCCAATTGGACAGACGCTTGATGATATTAATTTAGTACAAAGTCAATTTCTTCGTTCGAGGAAATGAAATATACCGTGCATGGAGTTGGTGCAAGAGTACAACTCCAAATTTATGACTTGACTACAGATGATATTTTACTAGCAATCAGGAAAGATAAAATTAGTATTTACGCTTATATTTTACCTAATAGTGCTAATAGAAATACAGCTTTCTCTATCGCGGGAGAACAGATTTATGCAGGTTATAGCCTTGCTGAATGTCTAGCTATTGTCAAGCAAAAACTTAAACTTGCTGACATTATATTACCTAAATCTTTTAGTCAATATCAGTAATTAGAGGTGGGTCATGAACAAGGAAGAACGGTTAAGCCAAGAATTCGAGGTACTAAGAGCAATAGCTATTCAAGCTAAGAGGTTATTGCTAAGCGATGAAATTCAAGATGCTACACCAGAAGTGATTAATTTAGCCGAATTAGTTGAGCGCTACGAAGTAGTAAATGGTGAAATTCAGCCCTCACTTAAACCCTATGGCAAAAAGCCTTGGTACGCCAGTTTCAATGAAAAAGGGCAAGTTGCTGATTTGAAAGAAATAAGTGCCCTATCTTGTGTAGATAGTAGTGTAGAAACCACTGATAGCTGACATATGTACTACGGATATCGCTGCTACAACAAAGACGGTGAACCTTTGGGATGGTTTTACACGTATAACAATGAAACTGAAATTACTTGGACAACTATAGATTTGAATTGGTGCAAGCAGTGGAAAACTGAACGGGGTGCGAAAAAGCATTTTGATCGTTACAACAGACGTTGGCGGTTCAAAAGTAGTGGAGGCTACCTCAAAATTGAAGTAATGCCAGATATAGAGGAGCCTGAATCTGCTGAATCTCGTCGGCAGAGGCTTTTAGAACAATGGGGTGACGACATTACCTCCGCGTTACCGAATAAAGGATCAAATCTTCAATTTCTATCATTTCACCCTAAGCCTGAAATTTTACAATGGTTGTCATCAGAGCGCGACCTCGATGAAAATGGTGAACTTGAAAGTGATGATACACTTATTAATCGGAAGTTAGAGAAGCTAAGGAAATTAGAGCAGCAAGGATTTTAACTTCATTTTTATGGTGTTGAAAAATGTTTAAAAGCTCATATTACATGAACGAGAAACAGCAAAGTGTTGTTGAAGACTTTACAAGTATGGTAGAGACTGAATACGCTCTCTGTGTTCAACAAATCAAAAAAACTAACAGAGCCATTGTTCCCTCTGCTTCCACATCTCGTGAAGAAAATAATATAAATTTAGATTTTGCTAACAGGGAAATAGATTCTATTAGCAAGTATTGGCAGCTAAGATTAGGAAATTTAGTTGAATTTATTGAAACTAAAAATCCTCACCTTAATAAAGAACTAGCCAAGAAGTATCTGAAACATGAGTAAAGAAGTTGACTTGAAAAAATATCTTTACCAAAATGCAGGTTTAATGAAAAATATTCACAAAAATCCCGACTGGAAATATAAAAGTTATGAGGAACTAATTTTAAATTGTGGTTTAACTATGAATGGCAAGCCCCGCTCTTCAAATAACCTGAGTTCGACGTAAGAAAAAGACTGAAAAGTAGACAGAGTAAACTAAGACTTTTTTATGTCGAACTCAGGTTTTCAGGAGATGAGCAGCAAAGCTCTGTACAATAGATTATTAGCTAAAAGACCGATGAGCGAAGCCCCTGTCAGTTTAAATTACGACCCCGAGGAGGCTGAGATATGGCTGAGGTAAAACTGAACCCTATGGAAACCAACCAGGAGGCGGGCGGTGATTTCGATGCAGTGATTGTCGGTGCCGGGTTCGCCGGACTCTATATGCTGCACCGTATGTGCGGGCTTGGGCTCTCTGCCCGCGTGTTCGAGGCGGGCAGCGGCGTCGGCGGCACGTGGTTTTGGAATCGCTATCCGGGGGCGCGGTGCGACATCGAGAGCATGGAGTATTCCTACCAGTTCTCCGATGAGCTGCAACAAGAGTGGGTGTGGACGGAGCGGTACGCCTCGCAACCGGAGATTCTGCGATATCTCAATCACGTTGCGGATCGCTTCTCGCTGCGGCGTGATATCCAACTCAACACGCGCGTGCTGGCCGCCACCTTCAATGAGACGGCAGGGCGCTGGACCATCGAGACGAGCGCGGGCGACCGGGTGTCGGCACAATTCTGTGTAATGGCGACGGGATGCCTCTCGTCCACGAACACGCCAAACTTCAAGGGGCGCGAGCACTTTGCAGGGTCGTTGTATCACACTGGCAACTGGCCGCACGAGGGAGTTGACTTCACTGGCAAGTGGGTCGGCGTGATCGGCACGGGTTCGTCGGCCATTCAGTGTATTCCCCTCATCGCGCAGCAGGCTTCTCACCTCTTCGTGTTCCAGCGCACTCCCGCCTATACCATTCCCGCGCACAACGGTCCGCTGAACCCAGAGGTGCAGCGAGAAGTCAAAGCCAACTATGCCAATCTCAGAGCACACAACAAGCTGCTGCCTTCCGGTATCAACATTCGTCACAACGAGGTCTCAGCATTGGCGATGCCGCCGTCAGAGCGGCAGCGCGAATACGAGGAGCGATGGGCACATGGCGGGTTGCCATTCCTCGGGGCGTTTGCCGACTTGTTGTTCAGCAAGGAAGCCAACGACACGGCAGCAGAGTTTATTCATGGGAAAATCCGCTCGGCTGTACACGATCCGGCCATTGCCGAGAAGCTGTTGCCTCGCACCGTCGTCGGCTGCAAGCGCCTGTGTGTCGATACGGGATACTACCAGACGTTCAATCGGTCAAACGTTACCTTGATTGACGTGAGCAGCTCGCCCATCGAGGAGATCACGGAGCACGGCCTCACGGTGAAGGGCAAAGAATACGATCTCGATGCCATCGTGTTCGCCACCGGGTATGACGCGATGACAGGCTCATTACTGAAAATCGATATTCGCGGCAAGGGCGGGCGATCGCTCAAGGAGGCGTGGGCCTCCGGACCACGCACCTATCTTGGGGTTGCGACGGTCGGCTTCCCAAACCTGTTCACTATCACAGGTCCCGGCAGTCCTTCCGTACTGACGAACATGATTCCGTCCATAGAGCAGCACGTTGAATGGATCGCCGACTGCGTTCTCTACATTCGCGACCACGGCTTTGTGTGCATCGAGCCGACGCTCGCGGCACAGGACGCTTGGGTCAACCACGTCAACGAAGTGGTCGGTGCCACGCTCTATCCTACGTGCAACTCGTGGTACTTAGGGGCAAACATCCCTGGCAAGTCCCGCGTGTTCATGCCCTACCTCGGCTTTCCCCCATACGTGCAGAAATGCAACGACGTTGCGGCAAAAGGCTACGAAGGGTTCGTATTGATTCGGGGCAATGACGGCGAAAGACATGCTGCACTCCCCCCTGGCTAACTAGGCGGGCACGCACTCGCGTGCCGCACATCCTCATATCTACGTTGAAAAGGTGACTTGCGCCTGACGATAGCAGGTTCACTTTTTGGCGTTGCATGAATGAATATCCGCGTGGGCGATCGCGACTATCAAACTCTTCTCTTGAGCAACGATAATGATTAAAATTCTCCAAAACTGGCAAGACATTCAGGCTGCCAAGCAGGAACTCGAACGTCAAAATTTGCCACTCCATTTAGATATCCATAAAAATTGGGATCATTTACTGCTTTATGAAGTAATTGGTAAAAAAGATAGACAGGACACAATTGTTGATTTAGGCTGTGGCGAGTGTTGTACACTTGACTTTATCAATGCTTTGGGATTCAATAATCTTCACGGCGTTGATTTAAAAATTGAACCTAAAAAGGAAAATTTGTCATATACTCTCCACCAAGGAGATATTATTAAAACTCCTTTTATCAGTAGTACCTGTGATGTTGTGATTAGCATTTCAGTCATTGAACATGGCGTAGATTTACCAGCATTTTTTGCAGAAGTATCAAGGTTACTCAACAAGAATGGATTGCTGTTTTTAACAACCGATTACTGGTCAGAATACATTGAGATAGATAGTTCTATCAAACCTTATGGGCTGCCGTGGAAAGTATTCTGTCAATCAGATGTGTTCCAAATGATTTCTTTAGCCAAAGAAAATAAATTAATTTTAGCAGAAGATCAAGAGATTCCAACTTGCTTAGATAAAACAATAACCTGGAATAATTACAGTTATACATTTTTGGCTTTATTGTTTAGGAAAGCGACAGATTCTTAGCAATACCAACAAGAGTGAAACCCAGAATCTTAGCTACCTACCAGAAAATTTAGATCTACTGGATTGGCATCCAATGTTTACAGGTCTATGTCCTTGTGGGTGGCGATGAGGAGAATCGGGATTACGCGGCGCGGGTGCATGTTCGTTTGTGAGTGTGGATGGACAATACCGTGTAGGGCGATCGCACGGTATCGTCCATTTTGGCATGAGCATGAACACTCACTCAGCGCTTGGTTACTAGATGCCGCACTATACCGCAGGCAAAAATGCATTGCTCCCGGTCAACATTGGGAGTAGTAAGTTATGTCATAGATTGCGCTATTGATGATAATTGATGAGGAGTGAATACGCACTTAATTTAAATCACTCAAGTTTAAGCTCAAGCACCCAACCCCACTCACTTTCGGTGAATCTTCTTACTCAACCTCACCACAATATCTTGGGGTAGTTGTAGTGACCTGCAATACTAATCGCTCAAACCTGCAATCAAAACATTTTCAAACC